>NZ_PNCW01000004.1:0-123111 GCF_005886985.1 Pseudoalteromonas sp. S3178
AGTAAAAACCGAGCAACAAAGAGGTAATAGTCCCTAGAAAGAACCCAACGGGCAGCGCATGTTTGGTATTTATGCTACGTTATCGCCTATTTATGGGGAGTAACCACACTTCATAGGCTCTGCCTCGCCTAAAAACCAAACATACTGCTGCAAATTCAGCCACCAAAGTGCAACACGCCCTAATATTTTAGGTATTTTGTACTTTAGCCCCGCAAGTATACCCAAACCAAGTTAAAATGCGAGTTTGACACAGTTTAAAAAACGATAAAGCACCCCATATATGTAAGTAAGCAAAAAATTTAATATCTTGTTTTCAGTGCTGATCCTATCGCTAAAACACGGTATGCTAAAACGAACCAGATAACCCTTTCAGTACACAGTACCCATCAACAGGTGCTAATTTTCAGGAGCTATTATGACAGAGCATAAAAAACCACTGGTATTAATGATTTTAGACGGTTGGGGATACCGCGAAGATGAGCAAAGTAACGCTATTCTCGCAGCTAACACACCGGTATTAGACGAATTATGGGCAACCCGCCCACACACATTAATATCAGCTTCGGGTTTAGATGTTGGTCTTCCTGACGGGCAAATGGGTAATTCAGAGGTTGGCCACGTTAACTTAGGCGCCGGGCGAATCGTTTATCAAGATTTCACTCGCATTACCAAAGCAATTAACGATGGTGAGTTTGACTCAACCCCCGCATTAGTTGAAAACATAGATAAAGCAGTAAACGCAGGTAAAGCGGTTCATATTATGGGCTTATTGAGCCCAGGTGGCGTACATAGCCATGAAGATCACATTGTTGCCAGTATCAAACTTGCAGCAAAACGTGGCGCTAAAGAAGTTTACTTCCACGGCTTTTTAGATGGTCGTGATACACCACCGCGCAGCGCTAAAGCATCAATCGAACGTATTGAAGCATTGTTTAGCGAACTTAAATGCGGTCGTTTAGCCTCACTTGTTGGTCGTTACTACGCAATGGACAGAGACAACCGCTGGAACCGAGTAGAAAAAGCTTATAACGTAATTGCATTAGCTGAAGGTGACTTTAATTTTGATAACGGTGTAGACGCACTTAATGCTGCATACGAGCGCGACGAAAACGATGAGTTTGTAGCTGCTACAACAATTACTCCAGCGGGTTTAGAGCCAGCCGCAATTAACGATGGCGACACTCTAATTTTTGCTAACTTTAGAGCCGACAGAGCCCGTGAAATAACTCGCGCATTTGTAGAGCCTGAGTTTGACGGTTTCACCAAGAAAAAATCTCCAAAGCTTAGCGCATTTGTAATGATGACAGAATACGCAGCCGATATAGATGCCCCTGTTGCGTTTGGCTCGTCAGCACTTGTAAATGTGTTAGGTGAATGGCTAGAAAAAAATGACAAAACGCAGCTACGTATTTCTGAAACAGAAAAATATGCACACGTTACGTTTTTCTTTAGTGGCGGGCGCGAAAGCGAATTCAAAGGTGAAACACGCGAGTTAATTCCTTCACCACAGGTAGCAACTTACGATCTACAACCTGAAATGAATTCAGAAATGCTTACAGATAAACTCGTAGAAGCAATTAAAAGTGGAAAATACGACGCTATTATTTGTAACTACCCTAATGGCGACATGGTAGGTCACTCTGGCGTGTTTGAAGCTGCTGTTAAAGCCTGCGAAGCTGTAGATACGTGTATTGGTCGTGTTGTTGATGCATTAGAGGAGTTTGGTGGTGAAGCATTAATTACTGCCGATCATGGTAATGCTGAGCAAATGGCTAACCTTAAAACAGGTCAAGCCCATACAGCTCATACTAGCGAGCCAGTTCCATTTATTTACGTAGGTCGCGACGCTGAGCCTATGCAAGGTAAAGCACTAAGCGATGTAGCACCAACAATGCTTCATTTAATGGGTATGGAGCAGCCTAACGAAATGACTGGCACACCTATCATGATGTTGAAATAACATATGAATAGATGTATTAGCCGATTAATACAGTGCGGATTAATACTTACTTCATTAGTAACTGCTTATGCAGTTGCTAATGAAGATCGCACTAAAAAAGACCTATCAGAAGTACAAAATGCACTTCAGCAAAGCCAAGCTGAATATAACGCACAAAGAAAAAAAATAGCTTCATTACAAAAAAAACTGAAAAGCCATGAACTTGATATAGCTAAAAACGCAAAAGCACTCAACATGGCTGAACAATCTGTAAAAGAGACCAAAACACAACAAAAGCAATTACAAAATAAAGCTGATGAACTCGACGAACAACATGCAGAATTTCAAAAGGTATTAGCCGCACAACTAAAAAGTGCTTATATGGCCGGTGGCGATGACTACTCTAAAATGCTGCTAAACCAAGAAGACACTGCTAAATTTGAGCGTACACTTAGTTATTATAATTATTTAAATAAAGCCCGTATTGAACAAATTGAAGAGCTAAAGCAGCTTCAACAGCAAATAGCACAAAACCAACAAGAGCTTGTTAAAACACAACAAAGATTAGAGCTTTTATATGAAGAACAAAAAAGACGTCAAACCGCATTAGTAAATGCTCAAAATGAGCGTCAAACCAATCTAAAAAGCTTACAAGCACAGCTCAATGGTACAAAAAACTCAATTAACTATTTAAAAGAGAACCAGCAAACGCTGATCACTACAATTGAAGAGTTAGAGCAAGAAAAAAATCAAAAAATAGAGCTTATCGGGCTTAACAAAAGCAAAGGTAAATTACCTTGGCCAAGTAAGGGTAAATTAGAGCACACATTTGGTCAGCGAAAACATGGCGGTATTGATTGGAAAGGCGTACTAATTGGCGCAAAAGAAGGCACAAACGTAAATAGCATTCAAAACGGTCAAGTTGTGTTTGCCGATTGGTTAAAAGGTTTTGGCTGGGTGATTGTGGTTGACCATGGAGAAGGCTTTATGAGCCTATACGGCCATGCTCAAACGCTATTACGAGATGTTGGCGACATGGTTCGCGAAGGCGAAACACTTGCATTAGTGGGCCAAAGCGGCGGACAAGCAAGTTCTGGTCTATACTTTGAAATACGCCACAAAGGACGCGCAGTAAATCCTGTAAAATGGTGCAGACGCATTTAATTGAATAAACCGCTGCACCGCATTAGGAGCAGCTGATGACAACCAAAAAAAACGCATCAAATACAGTCATTAAAAAAAACACAGGCTTTTTTATAAGCCTGTGTTTGGTCATATTACTTACCTTATTAGCTTTTAATACACACGTATATGCAAGCTCTGTAAAAGAGCTTAAAAGCCAACAAATAGATGAAATCCTCTTTAATATTCATGCCTACTACGTAGAAGATTTAGCACTGCAAAATAGCGACCATATCAACTATAACAACAAACAATTTGAGCGTTTGTATTCAAAGCTCGACCCCTACTCTAAATATTTAGACGAGCATGAGCTTACGTCGTTATTTGATAATACAAATGGGCGTTACACAGGTATTGGGATTGAAGTTAAAAACGTTGATGAAAAAATGACTATCATTGACGTAGTAAATAACTCGCCGGCTAAAATAGCGGGAGTTTTACCTGGCGATAAAATAATAAGCGTAAATAATAACAGCGCGAATAATCGTACAATCGACGAAGTGGCAACACTCATACGCGAAAGTAAATTTGCAAATATAGATCTAACTGTAAAGCGCGATAACACTAAAGAGTTAATCACTTTTCATGTTGTTCGCCGTCAAATAAACCTTGAAAGCGCAACCAGCGAGCTTTTAGACTCTGGTACTGGCTATTTAGCTATTAATAACTTTTCTAATCATACTTTACATGAAGTGGCCTTGCAGGTTGCAGCTTTACAAAGCCATTTTGGCTACCCGCTTAAAGGTTTAGTAATTGATTTACGCGATAATCCAGGCGGTACATTACAAAGCGCGGTAGCAGTATCTGACCTATTTTTACAAAGCGGGACTATTGTTACTACCAAAGGGCGCTATTATGACGCTAACCAAGCCTTTTACGCTAAACGCGGTGATATTTTAAAAGGTGCGCCTATTGTTGTACTTATAAATGAAAACTCAGCCTCTGCCGCCGAAATACTAGCTGCTGCACTAAAAGACAATAAAAGAGCAACAATTGTAGGCAGCCAGTCATTTGGCAAAGGTTCTGTCCAATCGTTAATCCCCCTAGGTGATGGCAACACAGCACTTAAACTCACTACAGCTAAATACTATACTCCCCTTGGCCAATCTATTGATGGCATAGGAATAACTCCTGATGTGGCGATTAATCAAACAAGTCTTTCACAAACTAATAAAGCCGTTATAATAAAAAATGAGCAAACTAACAGTAACGCGCAATTACTCACGGGTAACTTAGCCGATCTACAATTAGTTAAAGCAAAACAACTACTCAGCATGCAATAAAACAGCTTTATTTAAAGCAACCTACTGAGATTTAAAAAAGATAATAAAAACTATAAACGTGAAAATAATAAAATGGCTAATACTGTTTATTTGCTTAGCCTGCACAAGTGTTAGCGCCAAGCAAATAGCAATAGTGATAGATGACATAGGTTATCATCAACGGGACTTAGAATTCCTTTCCTTACCTGGGCAATTGACGTATTCAATTTTGCCTCACACACCTTATTCTCAAATTTTTGCAACGCTTGCGAGTCAGTCAAATAAAGAGCTGCTGTTACACGTTCCTATGCAGGCACTTAACGGCAAAGAGCTTGGCCCAGGCGCATTAACTTTAAATATGAATAAAGAACAATTACAACAAACTTTAGGAACTGCTCTAGCCAGCTTACCCCAAGTCAAAGGCGTTAATAATCACATGGGCTCAGCGCTCACACAAAAAAGCCAAGCCATGAAGTGGACTATGGAAGTACTTAAAAAGCGCCACTTATACTTTTTAGATAGTCGCACCACTGATTTAAGCCAAGCACAAAATGCTGCAAACTTTTTAGGTGTAGAGAATATTGGCCGCCACGTATTTTTAGACAACATAACTACGCCCGAGCAATTGCAATTTAGGCTCGATGAATTAAAACACAAAGCTGAAAAACATAACTTTGCAATTGCAATTGCCCACCCCTACCCAGAAACAATTAAGTTTTTACGCCAGGCATTACCGCAGTTAACAGAGCAAGGGTTTGAACTTGTGCCCGTCTCGCAGCTGGTTGAACGTAAATATATTCAGTTGGCGCAGGCTGAAGCGTTTGGTGCTAGATAAAGTGATGTGCATTCTATATATTCAGATAAAATAATGAGTTGGAGGGAGCATATGGAATACTATAAATTAATAAAAAGAACTGATAGTTGGAAAGCTCTAACTCCAAAGAAAAATCCTGATGCCTTTAGTGAACTCGATGAATCAATTGATGAGTATCACATGAGGCTTAAAGAACGGTTTTCTATTCCTTTTGATGTTCTCAAGCAATGGCTTTATTGTCTTTTTTACGACCGAAATACAGTAACTAACTATGGCTGGTTAAATTATGACAAAATCGAATTCACCTTAATTGACTTATCACTCAATGAGTTAAAAAATATTCGCATAATTAATAACTTTAAGTCATATGTAGAAGAAAGGACTAAAGCAGAGGGATACTGTCAACTAACCTGCACTGAAAAAGATAAAAAACATTGGCAGCAGTTCAACACCTGGCGAATTCCTCCAATTATCTTAGATGTAAACTCATTAAATATGAGTCATAAACCTGAACATGCTGACATTAAAGGCGAGTTGCAGCTTGTAGAGGGACATACTCGCTTGGGTTATTTGTATGCTATATCTAATTCTAAGCTTTATTTAAAAGATTACCACAAGGTTTACTTAATGCGAAAAAGGAACATGTAGATATTACTCAGCATAATAGTTTTTATTGCGTTTCACTTCTTCATGACAGCCCATTTTAAAACAAAAAAGCCCCACATTTTCATGCAGGGCTTCTAAATTTTACAGCTTGAGCAGTATTAGCTCATAGCGCTTTGCAGCTTTTTCATTGCTGTTTTTTCTAGCTGGCGAACACGCTCAGCCGATACGCTGTATTTTTCAGCAAGCTCTTGTAATGTTGCTTTGTCGTCAGATAACCAACGAGCACTTACAATGTCTTGCGAACGCTCATCTAGCGTTTTAAGTGCGCTAAATAAACGAGTATGAGACTGCTCTTGCCACTGCTGCTGCTCTACGTCATCAGCTAAATCGGCAGAACCATCTGTTAAATATTGTACTGGAGAGTAAGTACTTGTAGGCGCGTCATCATTATCGTCGCCTGTTAGGTCAAAGCCCATGTCTTGGCCGCTCATGCGCGATTCCATTTCACGTACTTCTTTCTCACTCACACCTAGCTCACTAGCAACAGTGCTAACCTCAGCTTGATTGAACCAACCTAAACGCTTTTTGTTTTTACGAAGATTAAAAAACAATTTACGTTGTGCCTTTGTGGTTGCAACTTTAACTATGCGCCAGTTTTTTAAAACAAACTCATGGATTTCGGCTTTAATCCAATGCACTGCGAACGACACTAAACGTACACCTACTGTAGGGTCAAAACGTTTAACTGCTTTCATCAGGCCTATATTACCTTCTTGAATAAGGTCAGCTTGTGGTAAGCCGTATCCCGAGTAGCTTTTAGCAATATGTGCTACAAAGCGTAAGTGCGACATAATGAGTTGCTTAGCAGCACCAAGATCGCCTTCTTCCTGAAGCTTTTTAGCAAGCTCTTGCTCTTGCTCAACTTTAAGCATAGGAATAGTGCTTACCGCTTGAAGGTAACCGTCCATGCTTGCGCTTTGTTGTCCGACTGTAAGTGCCATTGCGTATAAATCTTTACTCATTTTTCACCTCGGTGATAAACATTTGAAACCATCTTAGCACTCTTTCTCTAAGAGTGCTAACCCCAATTTAAAACTTTTTTAAAGTATAAATCAAGTAGTTTTTTGGTATGTATTTAGTCTACTACAAGCGACTGAATAAGTGATGAATTAAGGGTTTGCAAGCAATTAGCTCTGTCGCAACACGCTATTTACAACTCATTACTTTAAAGGAGGATAGTACACAAATATGACAGTTTTAATAAACTAAGGATGTATCCAACTTGATACTCTACGCGTATCAAGTTGAATTGGTTCACTTATACTTTATCGGGTTCTATTTCTTTAATATAGCGATTTACAGATAGGTACGAGCCAATAAAGCCCAAGCTAGTAGCAAGTAATACTAAAAAGCCGAGCTCGCTAAGCGATAACCCAATAAGCGAAAAACTTGTTTGATACACGCCTGCAACACTGCTTACTGCGCTCGAAAGCCACCACATCATTAACCCAACACATATAAAAGCAAATAAACCACCTATTACGCCGTACCATATACCTGTCCATAAAAATGGCGCATGTATAAATGTATTCGTTGCTCCTACAAGTTTCATGACTTGGATTTCTTCTTTTTTGTCCATAATAGACAAGCGAATAGTATTACCAATTATAAGTGTCACAGAGGTAAGTAATAATAGTGCGATAGTTATTACACTTTCTTTAAGTAAATCAAGTAGTGCATTTAAGCGCTCTAACCATGCTATATCAAGCTTCCCAAAGTCAACTTCACGTTCACTCTCAAGCTTTGTCAAAAGTACCTTAGCGGCATTTGGCTGCCTGTTACGTTTTGTTGGCGTAACCAGTACTACGTCTGGTAGTGGGTTCTTGTCTAGGTATTCTAAAGCCTGACCAAATCCAGATACGTCTTTAAACTCAGTAAGTGCTTTTTGCTTTGAAATAAACTCAACGCTTTCAACCTCTGGATATAACGCTAAGCGCTTTACTAAAGTTTGCGTTTCTTGGGCACTCATACTTTCTTTTACAAATAATGAGATTTCACTGGCTTCTTCAAAGCCGCTACTGACTTGCTGTACGTTTTTAACAACTAAGTAAAGTGTAGCTGGCAAAGTTAGGCTCAATCCAAGTACTGCAATGGTCATCATTGAAGCAAGTGGTGTACGCCACATTTCACCTAAACTATGTACGCCTTGGCGAAATATATTAAGTATAAAAAAATACCCACCCGCTAATATCGATTTTTGTTGCTTATCGTTACTATTTTGACGACCTTTAAAAAGTAAACTCATAATGCTCCCTCAGCAAGCGGATCTTCAAGCATACGACCATCTTTTAAAGTTAGGCTTCGGTACTTCATACGCGCCACTAAACCAAGATCATGTGTGGCAATAAGCACTGTTGTACCGTGCTTATTAAAGTCTTCAAACAACTTTAATATTTCCATTGAAAGTTCAGGGTCGAGGTTACCAGTAGGTTCATCAGCTAATAATATTGGCGGGGAGTTTACAATGGCTCTGGCAATACCTACTCGCTGCTGTTCACCACCAGAGAGCATAGAAGGATGACATTTTATTTTATCTATCAAGCCCACTTTATCAAGCGCGCCATGCACTCGTTTTGCTATTTGCTTATGGTGAGTGCCCTCAATAATTAAAGGCAATGCTACATTATCAAAAACGGTATAGCGCTCTAACAAACGGTGGTTTTGAAAAATAATACCAATATCACGACGAGCATAAGGAATTTGACGCGAGTTAACTTTATTTAAATCAACTCCATTAATAAACACGTTACCTGCAGATGGACGCTCCATTAAACTAATTAGCTTAAGTAACGTACTTTTACCGGCGCCACTGTGGCCCGTTAAAAAAGCGAGTTCGCCAGGCTTAATATGAAAATTAACCTTTTCAAGTGCACGATGCCCACCAGGGTAAGTTTTACTTACTTGCTGAAAATTTATCATCTTTTTATTATGCCAACGCCATTAGCTTATTAATAACGTTGGTAATCCTCGCAATTAAAAAGGGAGCAAGCTCCCTCTTTTGGTAAATTAAACGTCGTCCTCATCTTGGCTAAATAACGCATCAATAAAGTCATCGCTTTTAAAAGCGCGTAAATCATCAATACCTTCACCAACACCAATGTAACGAATTGGAATATTAAACTTATCGGCAACCGCAAAAATAACACCGCCTTTTGCAGTACCATCAAGTTTTGAAAGTGTAATACCAGTTAAACCAACACATTGATTAAATAAGTTTACTTGGCTAATAGCGTTTTGACCTGTACCAGCATCAATAGTAAGCATTACTTCGTGAGGTGCATCTGGGTCAATTTTTTTCATTACACGGGCTATTTTTTCAAGTTCTTGCATTAAATTATCTTTATTTTGCAAGCGCCCAGCTGTATCGGCAATTAATACATCAACATTACGTGCTTTCGCGGCTTGAAATGCATCAAATACTACCGACGCGCTATCTGCACCTGTGTGCTGTGCAATAACCGGAATACTGTTACGCTCACCCCAAACCTGTAATTGTTCTACAGCTGCGGCTCTAAACGTATCTCCCGCGGCAAGCATGACCGACTTACCTTCGTTTTGAAATTGCTTAGCTAACTTACCAATCGTGGTTGTTTTACCAACTCCGTTCACACCTACCATTAAAATAACAAACGGCTTTTTATCTTTATTAATAACCAAAGGCTGCTCAGCAGTTTTGAGCATCGCTGCCATTTCTTGCTTCATTAGCTCATATAGGGCATCACCATCTTTAAGCTGCTTTCGGTTTGCTGCATCAGTTAAGCTATCGATTAACTTCATGGTGGTATCAACACCTAGATCAGCGGTGAGCAGCTGTGTTTCAAGATCTTCAAATAACTCGTCATCAATTTTTTTACCACTAAAAATAGAAGCAAAGCCAGAACCTATATTTACACGAGTTTTTAATAAGCCTTTTTTAAGGCGAGAGAAAAACCCTTCTTTTTTTGGTTTTTCGGCTTGTTTTGCTTCATCTTTTGCAGGCTCAGCAGTAAGACGTTCTTGCTCTAAACGTTCATTTTCAGCCTCTTCAGCTGCAAGTCGTTCTTGCTCTAAACGTTCATTCTCAGCTTTTTCAGCAGCGATGCGCTCTTGCTCTAAACGCTCATTCTCGGCTTCTTCAGCTACAATGCGCTCTTGCTCTAAACGCTCATTCTCGGCTTCTTCAGCGGCAATGCGTTCTTGCTCTAAACGTTCACTCTCGGCTTTTTCAGCAGCAATGCGCTCTTGCTCTAAGCGTTCACTCTCAACTTTTTCAGCGGCAATGCGTTCTTGCTCTAAACGCATTTGAGCTTCTTGCTCAGCTAGGCGCTGCTCTCGTTCCTGTCGTTGTATCTCAGCATCAGCCTGCTCTTTTGCAAGCAATTGTGCATTTGCTTTATCTATTGCAAGCTTTTCTGCATTTGCAGCTTCTTGCTCTTGGAGACGAACTCGCTCTAATCGCTCCGACTCTGCTTTGTCAGCTGCAATGCGCTCCTGTTCTAAGCGCATTTGTGTTTCTTGCTCAGCTAGCCGTTTAGCTTGTTCTTGCTTTTGCGCTGCTGCATCTGCATCTTGCTTTGCTAATAATTCAGCATTAGCTTGCTCTATAGATCGTTTTTCGGCTTGTTCTGCTTCATATAGGCGTTCTTGCTCAAGCTTTTGTGCTTGCTCTTGAGCTAAACGTTCAGCTTCAGCCTGCTCACTAGCTATACGCTTTTGCTCTAAACGCTCAGTTTCTGCTTCTGCTTGTAAACGCTCAGCCTCAGCCTGCTCTGCAGCTATACGTTCTTGCTCAGCTTTTTCGGCTTGCTCTTGCGCTAATGCTTGTTGTTTATCAGCTTCTGCTTTTTGCTCTGCTTCTTTTTTATCTGACTTGCCAAAACCGAGCCACGACATGAATTTACTTTTTTTTGCCATACTTGCTAATAACCACTTATAAAAATCTGATAAACTAAAATTTGAAATAGCTTGGCGATGCCTAGCAATCGATGCTAGTAAAACAACCATTCAAAACGTAAGTGTTCAATAGTAACACTTTTAATACGGTTGAAAAATGAAGCTACACGTAATCTGCAGCAATATTATCTGAGCTAGATACCATATACCATTTTTTAGTGAGCTAAATGAGAAATAAAACGACACAAAATAAAGCTATTAGCAAATCCAGCGATGGTTTTATTAGAGTTATAAGCGGCCAATTTAGAGGCCGTAAATTGCCAGTAAAAAACGTAGAAGGTTTACGCCCGACCACCGATAGAATTAAAGAAACGGTGTTTAACTGGTTAATGCAAGATACCCGCGACGCGCATGTACTTGATTGTTTTGCGGGTTCTGGCGGGCTCGGTTTTGAAGCACTCTCTCGTTTTGCAAAAAGCACCACCTTTATTGAGCTAGATAAATTTGCGGCCAAACAATTAGAACAAAATATCAGCACCTTAAAGCTTGAAAATGCACAGGTAAAACACACTAATTCTTTGAGTTATTTAGAACAAAAAAATAAAAGTGAGGCATTTAATTTAGTATTTGTTGACCCGCCGTTTCGCAAAGGTTTAGCACAAACAACATGCGATTTATTAGAAAAAAACCAATGGCTAAGCAGCGAAGCACTCATTTATGTGGAAGTAGAAACCGAGTTAAGTACGTTTCAACAACCCGATAACTGGCTGTTAATAAAAGAAAAAAAGGCGGGGCAAGTGTTCTGCAGGCTATATCAACGTCAATCAAATTAATACTATTTAAGATGATGCGTTTCTGTTAATATTATCCTTTACATGTGGTGTTGCTTCGGATTACAATACCGCACCATTTTTGAACCACTTGATCAATGTTTGATCAACTTGAGCAACGCTCATAATTTAGGTAGGTGAATTTTTAATGCCAGTAATTAAAGTAAGAGAGAACGAACCGTTTGACGTAGCACTTCGTCGCTTCAAGCGTTCATGTGAAAAAGCAGGTATCCTTTCAGAAGTCCGTCGTCGCGAGCACTATGAAAAGCCAACAGCTGAGCGTAAGCGTAAAAAAGCTGCTGCAGTTAAACGTCACATGAAAAAACTTTCTCGTGATAACGCACGTCGCGTTAAATTATACTAATATATTAGGTCTTGTATAAATGAGCCTTTTAATAACGCTAAAAGATGCGCAAAAAGATGCGATGCGAGCTAAAGACAAACAACGTCTTAACCCTATTCGTATGGTACTTGCTGCAATCAAGCAACGTGAAATTGACGAGCAAATTACACTAGACGACGCGGGTATTACCTCAGTTATAGTGAAGCTTGTTAAACAACGTCGTGACTCTTACACTCAGTACAAAGATGCTGGGCGTGATGATTTAGCTGATATTGAAGCCAATGAAATAGTAGCTCTTGAAACTTTTTTACCTCAACAATTGAGTGAAGAAGAAATAATTGCTCTCATTGATGCGGCTATTGCTGATACTAACGCAGCAGGTATGCAAGACATGGGTAAAGTAATGGGTATAATCAAAAGCAAAGCTGAAGGTCGCGCCGATATGGGCAAAATCTCTGGTTTAATTAAGCAACGATTAACTGCCTAATATACGCCCACATACATTAAAGTATGATTGAAGCAAACCGAGCCTAGCGCTCGGTTTCTTTGTTTTTAGCTTTAATTAACCTAACAACAAGCTAATTAAATACGCTTACATGCTTCAATTTAACTATTGAAATTTATGTGTACTGCCCTATTTATTTACAGTATGTTTTGGTAAGTTAAATAGGCTTTATTTGGCACTAAACGTACATTTCGTTTTCGTTATTCTTCTTATTATCTCAGGACCTTATTTTACTAATGGCTGGAAAGATCCCACGTAATTTTATAGACGATTTACTTGCCAGAACCGACATTGTCGAACTCATCGACTCTAAAGTTGGCCTTAAAAAAGCCGGTAAAGATTATCAAGCCTGCTGTCCATTTCATAACGAAAAATCGCCCTCATTTACCGTATCGCAAGACAAACAGTTTTATCATTGTTTTGGCTGTGGTGCGAATGGCAATGCAATATCGTTTGTTATGGAATACGACAAACTAGAGTTTGTTGATGCCATTGAAGAACTTGCCAGCTTATTAAACTTAGATGTACCACGAGAACAAGGCAGCAACTCAGCTCCAGAGCGCACAGCAGCCCAAAAACGCTCAGACTACGATTTAATGCTGCACACTGCGCGCTTTTATCAACACCAATTAAAACACCATAGTAACTCAGCAGCTGTAATTGAGTATGTTAAAGGACGTGGTTTAAGCGGCGAAACTGTTAAAAAGTTTATGATTGGTTACGCCCCAAGTGAGTGGGATGGACTATGCTTACAGCTTGGCCGTAACAAAGAACAAAAAGAACAATTAGTAGAGCTAAAACTTGCCTCTGAAAAAACACCAGGTAGACAGTTTGACTTTTTCCGCGACCGCTTAATGTTCCCTATACGCGATAAACGTGGGCGCGTTATTGCCTTTGGCGGACGTGTAATGCAAGCCGACCAAGGCCCAAAATACCTAAACTCGCCAGAGACCCGAATTTTTCATAAAGGCTTTGAGCTATATGGGCTATATGAAGCAAAGCAAGCTCATAAAAAACTTGACCATGTAATGATTGTAGAAGGTTATATGGATGTAGTCGCGCTTGCCGAGCAAGGGATTGAATATGCTGTTGCCGCACTAGGCACCGCAACTACAAGCGAGCACATGCACACTTTGTTTAGAACCACAGACAAGGTAATTTGTTGTTACGATGGCGACAGAGCAGGCCGTGATGCTGCATGGCGAGCTCTTGAAAATGCACTCCCCTATTTAAACGACGGTAAAGCATTACAGTTTGCATTTTTACCTGACGGTGAAGACCCTGACTCGCTAGTACAAAAAGAGGGGAAAGAGCAATTTGAACAACGCCTTAGTCAAGCTGATGACTTTACCAAGGTACTGTTTAATAAACTTAGCCAAGAAGTTGATTTAACGCTCGACTCAGGTAAAGCTAAATTACTAAGTGCTGCGCTGCCTCTTATTGAAAAAATTCCGAGTGAATTTTATCAAGAAAATATTTTGGAACAATTAGGGCGCTTGATTGGTCGAACTCGAGAGCAACTTAATAGCCGCTTAAAAACACCAAAGCAGCAACACTCTATTGAACGAAAATTTAAAATAACGCCTATGCGCCAAGCAATCGGTATATTAATTCAGCACCCTGATTTAGCCAAAAGCGTGCCGTACTTACCCGAGCTTGCGCAAATGAATATTGCTGGCATTGGGTTGTTATTACGATTGCAAGAGCAAGCTTTACAAAAAGAAGAAGTAACTACAGCTCAGTTATTAGAGTTCTTTAGAGATACAGATGATTACGAGCCATTAATTAAGCTTGCAACATGGCAACATCAAATAAATGAAGAGCGTTTAGAGACTGTTTTTAAAAATACTTTTAAATTTATTGAAGATCAGTGTTTAAATTATCGACTCGAGACCCTATTAATAAAGGACAAGACACAAGGTCTTAATAGCGACGAAAGACTTGAATGTCATTTGCTAATGACAGCGTTAAAAGCCACTAACAGCTAGTCAGATTTGATTTAAACTGTTATACTGTGCTATTCACTGCGTCACATTATTCTAGTTGGCTTTAATGCAAACTACATGATGGCGCCTGTTGTATCAACTTATCAGAGTGGAAGAAACAATCTCTATGGATCCAACTCCTCAGTCACAATTAAAACTTCTGATTCAAAAAGGTAAAGAGCAAGGCTACTTAACTTTTGCAGAAGTAAATGATCACCTTCCACAAGACATTATAGACTCAGATCAAGTAGAAGATATCATTAGCATGATTAATGACATGGGTATCAAGGTTAGCGAAAACGCGCCTGATGCCGATGAATTAATGATGCAAGAAACAACGACAGACGAAGACGCAGCAGAAGCTGCCGCTGCAGCACTTGCAACTGTAGAAAAAGAAATCGGCCGCACAACGGATCCGGTTCGCATGTACATGCGTGAAATGGGTACTGTTGAACTTCTAACACGTGAAGGCGAAATCGTAATCGCTAAGCGTATTGAAGAAGGTATCAACCAGGTACAGATTTCTGTTGCAGAGTACCCTGAAGCAATTACTTACCTACTAGAACAGTGGGATAAGTTTGAAGCTGAAGAAATGCGCTTAAGCGATATTATCGTTGGATTTATTGATCCTAACGAAGATGATGCGCCAATATCAGCGACTAACATCGGTTCAGAGTTAAGTGAAAAACAACTTGATGACGACGATGAAGACGATGACAAAGACAGCGACGATGATGAAGACGAAGAAGAAGTAGATACTGGCCCAGATCCTGAAGAGGCACGTGTACACTTTGAAAATTTACGTGATTTATATAATAAAGCACGTGATACGTTTGACTCTAAAGGTCGTTCGCACCCTGAGTCTCAAGCCGCTATTTTTGAAATTGGCGAGTTGTTCAGAACATTCAAATTAGTACCTAAACAGTTCGATCGCATGGTTAATAACATGCGTGAAATGATGGACAGAGTTCGTATTCAAGAACGTCTTATCATGAAACAAGCGGTACAAATTGCTAAGTTACCTAAGAAGACCTTCATTAAGCATTTTGCTAATAATGAAACTGATGCTTCTTGGATTGACGTAGAGATCAGTGCTAACGAAAAGCATTCGGCTAAACTTGAAGAAGTTAAGCCAGAGATCATTCGTAGCATCAATAAACTATCTGTTATTGAACAAACAACAGGTTTAAGCATAGAGCGTATTAAAGACATTAACCGTCGAATGAGCATTGGTGAAGCGAAAGCCCGCCGTGCAAAAAAAGAAATGGTTGAAGCTAACTTACGTCTTGTAATCTCAATTGCTAAAAAATACACAAACCGTGGCTTACAGTTCTTGGATTTAATCCAAGAAGGTAACATTGGCTTAATGAAAGCGGTAGATAAGTTTGAATATCGCCGTGGTTATAAGTTCTCTACTTATGCTACGTGGTGGATACGCCAAGCAATTACTCGCTCAATTGCTGACCAAGCAAGAACAATCCGTATTCCGGTACATATGATAGAAACGATTAATAAACTTAACCGTATTTCTCGTCAAATGTTACAAGAAATGGGTCGTGAGCCAAATCCAGAAGAATTAGCAGAACGCATGATGATGCCTGAGGATAAAATCCGTAAGGTACTTAAAATTGCAAAAGAGCCAATTTCAATGGAAACACCAATCGGTGATGATGAAGATTCGCACTTAGGTGACTTTATCGAAGATACCACTATTGATTCGCCAATCGACTCGGCAACAATGGAATCTCTTCGTGGCGCAACTAACGATGTACTAGCAGGGCTTACAGCTCGTGAAGCTAAAGTACTACGTATGCGTTTTGGTATTGATATGAATACCGACCACACCTTAGAAGAAGTAGGTAAGCAATTTGACGTAACACGTGAGCGTATTCGTCAAATAGAAGCGAAAGCGCTGCGTAAATTACGCCACCCCTCTCGCTCAGATTTACTGAAAAGCTTTTTAGACGCTAAATAATTTAGCGCTTCATATAAACTAAAAAGGCCGCTGTAGCGGCCTTTTTTCTATTTCAAGGAAACAATCATGGCTTGGATCCAAATCCGTATCAATGCCAATGCTGCAACCGCAGATGCAGTAAGTGACTTACTAATGGAAGCAGGCAGTGCGTCTGTTACTTTTATAGACGCTAAAGACACCCCTATTTAT
This sequence comes from Pseudoalteromonas sp. S3178, assembly GCF_005886985.1. NCBI lineage: Bacteria > Pseudomonadati > Pseudomonadota > Gammaproteobacteria > Alteromonadales > Pseudoalteromonadaceae > Pseudoalteromonas > Pseudoalteromonas sp. S3178. The sequence goes on from NZ_PNCW01000004.1 coordinate 16,563, forward strand.
GAGCCTAAAATTGGCACTGTTGTGTTTTGGGCTGATACTACCGTAATTGGTTTATTTGAAGCTAATCACGATATGAACGCTGTAATTGCCTTATTAAAGCGCCACGATGAAATTAAAGACTCGCTAGTATATAAAATCGAGCAGCTCGAAGATAAAGACTGGGAGCGTGAATGGATGGATAACTTCCACCCTATCCAGTTTGGTGAAAAGCTATGGATTTGTCCTAGCTGGCGCGACATTCCTGACCCTGGTGCTGTTAATGTATTACTTGATCCAGGCCTTGCGTTTGGTACAGGTACGCACGCAACAACAGCTTTATGCCTTAAATGGCTAGAAAGCCAAGACCTAACTGGTAAAACCGTAGTGGATTTTGGTTGTGGCTCAGGTATTTTAGGTATCGCTGCTATTAAACTTGGTGCAGAGCGCATGATTGGGATTGATATTGACCCTCAAGCACTTGAAGCAAGCTTAGATAATGCTAATCGTAACGGCGTTGCCGATAAGCTAGAAGTATACTTACCAGAAAACCAGCCAGAGTTTACGGCCGATATTGTAGTGGCTAATATTTTAGCGCAACCACTGAGAGAGCTACACAGTGTGATTTTAGGTTTGCTAAAGCCAGGTGGCAAAATTGCAATGTCGGGCATATTAGAAGAACAGACGCAATCAGTTGCTGATATTTATGCACCATTTGTTGAGCTAGATGATATTGCCATTGAAGGTGATTGGACACGAGTTAGCGGTACTAAAAAAGCCTAACAACTGACACGAGCAAATTTAGAGTATTAACTCAAAACTCGCATGTAAAGCCTGTATTTAACAGGCTTTACTATTTTTTTACATATTATTTTTTTTCTAATTATTGTGTAAAAAATAAAACCTGTATAAATTTCAAACAAATTAACCTACTTGTCATGCGGTTATCAAATGTCAATACGAAAAGGGCAAAAAAAAGTCACTTTTGTTCAATTTATAGCCTTTGATTTTTCCTAAAAAAACCGTAAACTTAGCGCCCCTTGAAAAGAGGCCTATTGAATACAGTGCGTATCGGTTCATACCAACTTGAGAATAATGTAATAGTCGCGCCAATGGCAGGTATTACAGACAGACCATTTAGACAACTTTGTCGCCGCTTAGGTGCGGGGCTAGCTGTGTCTGAAATGCTATCGTCAAACCCTAAGGTTTGGAAAACTGAAAAGTCGATGAACCGTATGGATCACAGCGGTGAATCGGGTATACGCGCGGTGCAAATTGCAGGAGCAGATCCTGAGCTTATGGCGCAGGCCGCACAATTCAATGTTGCAAACGGTGCACAGATCATAGATATCAATATGGGGTGCCCAGCAAAAAAAGTGAACAAGAAACTCGCAGGCTCTGCCTTATTACAGTTTCCTGAACTTGTGGAAGAGATAGTTGATGCAGTCGTTAATGCTGTTGATATCCCGGTCACACTTAAAATCCGAACTGGATGGGATCAGGACAACCGTAATGGTGTAGAGATTGCGAGAATAGCTGAGCGTTATGGCATAGCGTCACTTGCCGTACATGGGCGTACACGCGCATGTATGTATAAAGGTGAAGCAGAATATGACACGATTAGGGATATAAAACGCTCAGTGTCGATACCTGTTGTTGCAAATGGTGATATTACATCACCAGAAAAAGCAAAGCAGGTTTTGGACTATACGGGTGCAGATGCCATTATGATTGGCCGAGCCGCCCAAGGTCGCCCTTGGATATTTAGGGAGATAGACCACTATTTGCGAACTGGAGAACACTTACAGCCGCCTGCTATTTCAGAGGTACGCAGTATTTTAATGGAGCATTTAGAAAACCTCCATGCGTTTTACGGTGAGCCAATGGGAGCGCGAATTGCTCGCAAACATGTATCTTGGTATTTGCAAACCCATGACAGTGATGGTCAGTTTAGGCGAGTATTTAATGCGCTCGACAACCCACAGGCACAGGTTGACGCATTAAAGCAATACTTTAAAACACTAGCAGCTAACTAAGAAAGAAAGAGATTAAATAATGTTCGAACAAAACGTGACTTCTCCATTTATCACAAACCCTCATGTTCAGTCACACGAGAAACCGCAGCCATTGCGTGATGCAGTAAAAAAAGCTGTTCACCACTATTTAAAGCAGCTTAACGGTCAAGATGTGCAAGACGTTTACGACCTTGTTCTTTCAGAGCTAGAAGCGCCATTACTTGAAGAAGTAATGACATATACACGTGGCAACCAAACTCGTGCGGCAATTTTACTAGGTATCAACCGTGGTACTTTACGTAAAAAGCTTAAAAAATACGGCATGAACTAATATGCTGGCTGTGAGTTATCGCAGCTAATTATTAAAAAAGCACCTTAGGGTGCTTTTTTTATGCGTACAATTTAGTAGAGATGTTGCAAAATGCTCACGCTTATTGGCGCTTTATAAGTCGTTTTTTGAGTAGTAATCAGTTAAAATGCCCGCTTCTAAGCTAGCTCATTAACTGAGGAAATCAAACTACAATGGATACTCATCGTCCCATTCGTCGCGCACTTTTAAGTGTGTCTGATAAAACCGGTATTGTTGAATTTGCCCGCGCACTAGAAGCGCAAGGTGTAGATATTTTATCAACTGGCGGTACATGTAAACTCCTTGCTGATAACGGCATAAAAGTGACTGAAGTTTCAGATCACACAGGTCATCCTGAAATCATGGATGGTCGTGTTAAAACCCTTCACCCTAAAATTCACGGCGGCATTTTAGCTCGTCGCGGACAAGATGAAAGCGTAATGGCAGATAACAACATTTCTGCTATCGACATAGTTGTAGTTAACTTATACCCCTTTGCGAATACTGTCGCTCAAGAAAACTGCAGCCTTGAAGATGCCATTGAGAACATTGATATTGGCGGCCCTACAATGGTTCGCGCAGCCGCTAAAAACCACAAAGATGTAACGATTGTGGTAAACGCGAGCGACTACGAACGTGTTATTAGCGAAATGCAAAACAACAATGGCTCAACAACGTATAAAACACGTTTTAATTTAGCCATTGCCGCATATGAGCACACTGCTCAATACGATGGCATGATTGCTAATTACTTTGGCAAAATGGTTCCTGATTACACTGAAGAAGCCGCTACCGATACTAAATTCCCACGTACTATTAATATGCAGTTCACTAAAAAGCAAGATATGCGTTACGGTGAAAACTCACACCAAGATGCTGCTTTTTACGTTGAAAACGATGTAAGCGAAGCGTCAGTTGCAACAGCTACTCAGCTACAAGGTAAAGCGCTTTCGTTTAATAACATTGCAGATACCGATGCAGCACTTGAGTGTGTTAAAGAATTTGATGTACCTGCGTGTGTGATTGTTAAACACGCAAACCCGTGTGGCGTTTCAATTGGCGACGATATTCTTAGCGCTTATGAACGTGCATTTAAAACAGACCCAACATCAGCGTTTGGTGGCATTATTGCCTTTAACCGCGAGCTTGATGCAGCAACAGCACAAGCCATTGTTGACCGTCAATTTGTTGAAGTGATTATTGCCCCTAGCATCTCAAGCGAAGCAGCAAAAATTGTTGAAGCTAAAAAGAACGTACGTTTATTAGAGTGCGGACAATGGAGTGGCAAAGCAACTGGCCACGATATTAAACGCGTAAACGGCGGTGTTTTAGTACAAGATCGTGATCTAGGTATGGTTACCCAGGGCGACTTAAAAGTAGTGTCTAAGCGCCAGCCTTCTGAGCAAGAACTTAAAGACTTACTGTTTTGTTGGAAAGTTGCTAAGTTTGTTAAATCAAACGCAATTGTATATGCCCGCGACGGCATGACTATTGGCGTAGGCGCAGGCCAAATGAGCCGTGTTTACTCAGCTAAAATAGCGGGTATTAAAGCCGCCGATGAAAACCTAGAAGTACCGGGTTCAGTTATGGCGTCGGATGCGTTTTTCCCATTCCGTGATGGTATTGATGCAGCAGCAGAAGCTGGTATTACCGCTGTAATTCAACCTGGTGGCTCAATGCGCGATGAAGAAGTTATCGCCGCAGCTGACGAAGCAGGCATGGCTATGGTGTTTACTGGCATGCGCCATTTCCGCCACTAATCACACAAAGGGTTAAACACAGCGTTTAACCCTTTTTGTTTGCAATCAATTCACGTATTCTGGTTAATCTAACACCTAATTTTTATGTTAAGGAACAAACGATGAAATTTGCACTAAAGTCACTACTTGTTGCCTCGCTTACGCTTACATCAACTATGGCGCTTAGCCATAACCATGAGTCGAGTCTGAGCCATGCAGTTCAATCAAGCGAACGTAGCGCTAAAAATAGCGCCCGTGATGAATATCGTCACCCTGAGCAAACATTGGCATTTTTTGGTTTTAAACCAACAATGACCGTTGTTGAAATTGCGCCAGGTGGTGGTTGGTACAGTGAAATTTTAGCTCCTGCCCTTAAAGAGCAAGGCTTATATTACGCTGCGCACTTTCCTAGTGATTCATCTGTAGGTTACTACCAGCGCTCTCTAGCTAACTTTAAGAAAAAAGTAGCCGAAGACGAGCGTTTCAGTAAAGTAGAAATTTCTGAATTTGCCCCTTTAACACACACTGATATAGCCCCAGCGGGTACAGCCGATATGGTATTAACCTTTCGCAATGTACATAACTGGTACATGGGTAAAGACACTGAAGGCGCATTAAGTGCATTTAAGTCTTTTTACACAGCGCTAAAACCAGGTGGCACATTAGGTGTTGTTGAGCATCGCTTAGATGAAAGCCGTGCTGATGAGGATCAAAAATCAACCGGCTACATGAAGCAAAGCTACGTAGTCGACTTGGCTAAAAAAGCTGGGTTTGAACTGGTTGCAACAAGTGAGATTAACGCGAACCCAAAAGATACAGCTGATCACCCTAAGGGGGTGTGGACGCTACCACCTAGCTTACGTCTTGGCGAAAAAGACGCTGACAAATACAAAGCTATTGGTGAAAGCGACCGTATGACGCTGAAATTTAAAAAACCGCTTTAAATAGGAATAGTACGCCATGAATGTATTAGTCATTGGCAGCGGCGGCCGCGAACACGCACTTGCGTTTAAGGCCGCTCAAAACAGTAAAGTTAACACCGTGTTTGTAGCCCCAGGTAATGCAGGTACTGCACTTGAGCCAAAACTAGAAAACGTAGCAATTAACGTTGAAGACCTAGATGGCTTATTAAACTTTGCACAGCAAAACAATGTGGAACTCACCATTGTTGGTCCTGAAATACCGCTAGTATTAGGTGTTGTAGATAAATTTCGTGAAAATAACATGGCTATATTTGGCCCAACAGCGGGCGCAGCTCAGCTTGAGGGCTCTAAGTCGTTTACTAAAGACTTTTTAGCACGTCATGATATACCAACCGCCGATTACCAAACGTTTGAACAAATTGACCCTGCCCTTGCTTATTTAAAAGAAAAGGGCGCGCCAATTGTAATTAAAGCTGACGGTTTAGCCGCAGGTAAAGGCGTTATCGTCGCAATGACAGAGCGCGAAGCTGAAGATGCTATTCGCGATATGCTTGCCGGTAATGCCTTTGGTGATGCTGGCAGCCGCGTAGTAATTGAAGAGTTTTTAGATGGCGAAGAAGCATCTTTTATCGTTATGGTTGATGGCAAAAACGTTTTACCGTTTGCAACTAGCCAAGATCATAAACGTGCTTACAATGGCGATGCTGGTCCAAATACAGGTGGCATGGGTGCTTACTCTCCTGCGCCAGTTGTTACCGATGAAATCCACCAGCGCATTATGGACGAAGTGATCACCCCAACGGTAGAAGGCATGGCAAGCGAAGGCCACCCGTACACTGGCTTTTTATACGCAGGTTTAATGATTGACGAAACGGGTACGCCTAAAGTTATTGAATACAACTGTCGTTTTGGCGACCCTGAAACACAACCTATGATGTTACGCCTTCAATCTGATTTAGTAGAACTAATTGAAGCAGCTAACCGCGTAGAGCTTGATAAAACCAATATCGAGTTTGATCCACGTGCGGCAGTAGGTGTTGTACTTGCAGCAAAAGGCTACCCAGGTGATTACCCTAAAGGTGATACTATTTCGGGCCTTAAAGTTAACTACCCTACTGATGAAAAAGTATTTCATGCGGGTACTAAGCAAGATGGCGAAAACGTTGTTACCGCAGGCGGACGCGTATTATGTGCAACAGCACTTGGTAATACCGTAACTGAGGCTCAGCAGCGTGCATACGAGCTGGTAAAAAAAATTAGCTGGGAAGGTATGGAGTATCGTACTGATATTGCCTACCGAGCGATTGCTCGCGAGCAGTAACCTCGTACCAATTTATTGGTATAACCAGTTAATTTAACTACAAAAGCGCAGTTTATCTGCGCTTTTTTAGTGCTACACTATTTAAAAGGGTTTTTAAAAGTACGCAGCGTTGGAATTAAAAACATTACGTTATCATGCAGTTGCTGTCGCTATTCTGATTTTAATTTTTTATATTATCAGTACATTGGCGTCAAACCTTGTGGTGCCTACACGTTACACCATAGATAAAACTGCGCCTGTATACTTAGATTACGCTTATTACCTAGACGACACTAAATCGCTTACTTTTGACGATATTATTTCCCAGCCCGAATTACTCACCCATCAACCTCTAACTGATATACCGTGGAGCTTTACTCAACAAAACTATTGGCTGTTTGTTGATTTAGAGAATAAAAGCTTACACAAGCAAAATATAGTGGCCCATTTTGATAACCCAATGGTTGACCACCTGAGTATTTATCGCCTCACTAAAAATAATAAATTAATAGATACCTATAAATTAGGTGACAAAGAAGAAGCACTCACTTTATTTCAGTACAGCGTACCGCATATACGCTTTTCACTTGCTAGCAAATCATCTGAGCGCTTAGTGCTTAAAATAGATACCTTGGGAATAAGTAAAACCCCCGTAAGCCTCTACCGCGATAAAGAATTTATCGACCTAATGCGTTCGCAAACAGGAATTTGGGGAATATTTGCAGGCGTTTTGCTTATGGCTGCACTTTATAATTTAGTACTTTATTTTGGAATTAAAGACCGTGTTTACCTTATTTATATAGGTTACATACTCAGCGCACTTACCCTGATGGGTACGGTACTTGGATTTGGCTTTTATTTATGGCCAATGCAGTGGCAGTTGTATTTTCATGAGCAGGTCGTATTTAGTAACTACGCCATAGCATTTTTTACTCTTGCTTTTTGTACTATGTTTTTGCGTTACCATAAAGATAATTGCTGGCGATACAAAATGAGCGTTTGGCTACTTACGCTTATGTTTGTAATGGCTATAGCCAGCTTATTTATACCTGAATATATAGCCGCGCCAATGTTTTTTTGTGTCATGGCGCTTTTGTATATCGTTTGCGTTATTTTAATTTATAACAAATTACGCAGTGGTTTTAGATGGGCAAAATTTTACGTGTTCTCGTGGGTGCCACTGATATTTGGCGCAGCTATACAGCCAATGGAACTTACAGGCTTTTTACCGTATAGCTTTACTACACGCCACGCCCTGCTAATGGCCATATTATGTGAAGTTATTTTAATGGCTATGGCCCTTGCAGATAGAGTGCGCTTTCAGCGAGAACGCTCGCTTTATCATGCAACTCACACACAGCAAACCAAATTGCTCAACAGCGCTAAATTAAAACAAGCGTTTATGGCTTTACAAACTCAAGAGCGCTCAACTACTTTGTGCTTAATTAAAATTCGCCACTTTAACTCATTAAATACAATTATTACCCCCTCTCAAGGTTATGCGCTTATAAAGCACGTAGCTAAAGAGCTCGAGCTTGAATTAAGTCACGAGCGTGAGTTTGCTAACTTAGATGTAGATTTAAACACTAGCCCTCGAATTGCCGACTTAAGCAGTGGTGTATTTGCTTTTATATCTACAAAAACTCAGCCTCAAAACATGCTTGAAGAGCTTTTAAAAAATATAATTAGTAGCCTGCCAAAACAATACGAAATTAAAGGGTTAAACCTTCAGCTAAATTACAGTATAGGTATCAGCAACTCAGGACAAAGTAACGATTTTGAGTACTGGCTTAAGCGTGGTTATTTAGCACTTGAACAAGCTAAAAGTAGCCTTGATAACGTCAGCTCTGCCTCTAATGGTAATAAATTAATGATGGATGTCGCTTTAGCAGCTAAATTACAAAAAGCGATAAAAACAAATAGCATAGCTCTTTATTATCAACCTCAAATTAACTTATTAGACAATCAAGTCAGTGGCGCAGAGGCATTATTACGCTGGCCCGATCCTGAGTTTTGCCATTTGTCTATTGAGGAGCTGATCATACTTGCAGAGCACACCGGCATAATTAACGAGCTGACTCTATGGGTTGTTGAGCAAGCCTGTAAAGACATCATCGCATTTACGCAAAACGGGCACCCTAATCACACCATTAGCGTAAACCTCAGCGCTAAAAATTTAACGATTAATAACCTAGCCGAAAAAGTAGAAAACCTACTTATAAAATATCAGGTACCCGCTCACCTATTAAAATTTGAGTTAACCGAATCAGCATTTGTAGATAGCCAAGAAACACTAATACAGCTTGTTGATGAGTTAAGTGCACTGGGAATTAAAGTTGTATTAGATGACTTTGGTACAGGCTACGCATCTCTTAATTACTTAGTTAACTATCACTTTAGTGAGCTTAAAATAGACAAGTCTTTTGTGTTTGATTTACCTAATAACGCCACCCATCAAGTTATTGTGCAAACAGCCATTGATATGTCACATAACCTAGGCTTATCAATCACTATTGAAGGAGTAGAAACCCAAGAAATCCACCAGCTCCTTAAAACAATGAACGCAGATAGAGCTCAAGGCTATTTATACGCAAAAGCACTCCCATACACCGACTATTTACACTTCTTAAAAAGCCAATATAGCTTAAAAATGTTAGACTCCTCCTTTTAACATCTTTAGGGGCCAAGTAAAGATGCAAGGCACACTGCGTAAATTAAAATCGAGCTTAACAGAACCCGTTCAATATCACCTTCCGGTTGGCGATGAGCTAGTTGATTTAAATGCCTTTATAGGTAAAGAACTAACGCTTACTTTTAGTGGTACTATTTTGTGCTCTAACTGCGGTAAAAAAACCAAAAAGAGTTATTCACAAGGTCATTGCTTTGTATGTATGCGTAAGCTTGCTAGCTGCGACATGTGTATTATGAAGCCAGAAACCTGTCACTACGACCAAGGTACATGCCGAGAGCCACAGTGGGGCGAAGCAAACTGCATGATCCCACATTATGTTTACTTAGCTAACACCTCGGGATTAAAAGTAGGTATTACGCGCCATACACAAATACCTACACGTTGGGTTGACCAAGGTGCTACTCAGGCTTTACCTATTTTTAAAGTACAAACACGTTTGCAGTCGGGCTTGGTGGAGGTTGCATTAGCAGAGTTTATTGCCGACAAAACTAATTGGCGCAATATGCTAAAAGGTCAAAACGAAGCAATAGACTTAAAAGCTGCCGCCGCTGAGCTTATTCCACAAATTAGCGATAAACTAAACGAATTAAGTGAGTTATTTGGCGCAACAGCTATAGAGCAACTTGACGAAGACGTGGTTGACTTAAACTTTCCGGTTACAGAGTACCCAACTAAAATCAGCTCGTTTAACTTTGATAAAAACCCTGTTGTAAGTGGTGTTTTACAAGGCATTAAAGGCCAATATTTAATTTTTGATAACGGCGTTATTAATATTCGTAAATTTACCTCGTACGAAGTAACCGTAGGCTAACACGCTATGCTAAACAGCTACCCACAAATATTGGTTATTTATAACGAGCTTGAAATAGCCCATAACCAGCAAGAGCAGCAAGAGTGCTTGCACAGTGTTACGCAAAGTGAGCTAAACGACGTACGCGTACTTAATAAACAAGGCGACTTTGTTGATTTACAAGGTACTGCTTGCCCTGCCCCATCTGGGGAGCAACTAGCACAGCTGGTAACTACCTATTTATTAAATGAAGGGCAATGTTGCTTAGGAAAAATCAAAACGCTAAGCACAGCCCAGGCGTTTGATTTACTAGGGTTATAAATTTTCTCTTTATTTAAAGCTCAGTGAGTACTTTAATATGCGCTACAGCACTTCTTCCTAAAGCTGATAGCGCATAACCGCCTTCAAGGTATGATATAACGCCCCTGCAGCCACTGTCTTTAACAGCGTTACACAACTGCTGTGTTAGCCAAATATAGTCATCTTCTACAAACTTTAAACTTGCCATATCATCTTCTAAGTGTGCATCAAACCCTGCACTTATAAATAACAGCTCAGGTTTAAATACTTTCAATTTGGGTAACCACTGAGTATTAAATACCTCTTTTAAGTCGTCGCCATTACTGGCTATTGGTAAAGGCGAATTAACAATATGATTATTATTTTTTACCGCTGTATTTGGGTAAAACGGGTATTGAAATAACGAGCAAAGCAATACGTTTTCATCGTCAATAAAAATGTCTTGTGTGCCATTGCCATGGTGCACATCAAAATCGGCAATCGCAATACGTTTAATCCCTTTGCTTTGGGCGTACTTAACAGCAATGGCTAAGTTATTAAATACACAAAACCCAGATGATGAGTTTTTGTTTGCGTGATGACCAGGCGGGCGAACAGAACAAAAAGCAGCATCTAGCTTATCTGCAAGTATTTCATCTACAGCTAACAGCCCAGCGCCTACCGCGCGCTCAATTGCTTTTAATGAATCAGGGCATAGCCATGTGTCGCCATCGAGGTTATTTAATCCCTCTTGAGGAATTAAGCGCTCCACAAGGTTAACTAACGACTCATCATGCGCTAATAAATAATCTTCACGCTTTGCTTTAGGTGCTTGTAAATGAGTAAGCCCTACATCTACACCACTGGCGAGTAACCGGTCGGTAATAGCATCTAAGCGTTCTGGACACTCGGGATGGTCGTCAATCATTTTATGTTTACGGCAATGAGGGTGTGAAATAACTGCAGTACGCATAAAATGCTCCTAAGCAAACTAGTATGAGCGTTTAATATAACAAAGCCACCTAATGGTGGCTTTGCGACTTTGGTGTATAGCGAGGTTAAATTACTATTTAGCTTTTAAATTTAGGTTTCTAAAGTCAAAGCTAAAGTCGGTAACCGCTGTTGATACCGCGCGCATTTTGGCGCTATTTACACGATTTTGAGAGCTCATTTCAAAACGAATAAAAGCATCGGCTTCTAGTAGCTTTTCATCCCACTTAACAATAAATGTATTGCCCGTATAGTGCTCAAGTGTGCCTTTTAAGCGTTTGGTGTGTGTAAAATCAATCCGTAATTTGCCATCGAGCTGCTCAACAATTACATCACCGTACCAATCATCATGTAAGGTGCCGGTGTAATTAATATTAGGTAACTGTGGCTGATAATCTGCAGGTGCTTGTGGTTTTGCATTAGCGTATGCCGTTTGCTTGCCTTCAAAATGTTTTTTAGCTAAATCTTCTACCCAGTCTTTATCTTCAAGTTCTAGAGCATCTTCAAGCACTTCATGAGTAACCGCCGAAAGCGCACTAAATGCTTGCTGATTAGATAAAATAACAATACCAAGCTTCTTTTCTGGTAGTAACGTGACTTGCGATACCATACCTAAAATACCACCACCGTGACCTAGTTTTTTAAAGCCGTGGTAATCTTCAATGCTCCAACCTAGCCCATATCCTCTAAATTGCTGATGATACTCTTCAAATGCACTTTTAGACGCCATAGAGGTAATATGGGGATGCCACATTTGCGCTTGTTGCTTCTCGCTAAATAACTGCTCGCCGTTTGGCATTTTACCACCCGCTAATTGCGTGCGTAGCCATTGGCTCATGTCATTTACGCTAGATGCAATAGCACCTGCACCTCTAAAGTCTTCTAAGTAGTTAACAAAAAATGGGTTAAGCTTGCCATCCATAGGAATGTGCCCTGTTGCCCAGTTTTTATTACTTTTTGGAATACGTGAAAAACCCGCGCGAGAGTTATCCATATGCAGCGGCTTTAATATATTTTTTTCTATGTAATCGTTCCAGCTTATACCCGACACGCGCGCAACAACCTCGCCTGCGGTGACAAACATTAAGTTGTTATAAGCATATTGGCTACGAAAGCTGCTTGCCGGTTTTAAATACTTTAACCCAGCTAAAATATCTTCTATAGATTTATCGGTGCTTGGCCAAATCATTAAATCGCCTTGCCCAAGGCCTAACCCACTGCGGTGACTTAATAAATCACGAATACGCATTTCACGGGTTACGTATGAATCATATAATCTAAATTCAGGTAAGTGATCGATAACTCTGTCATCCCAACTCAATTTACCTTCATCAACTAATTTAGCAAGCGCTGCGCTGGTAAATGCCTTTGTGTTTGAAGCAATACCAAATAGCGTGTCTTTGTTTACTTGTGCGTTAGTATTTAAGTTACTAACACCAAAACCTTTAGCAAATACTACTTGATCATCTTGCACTACCGCCACAGCCATACCGGGTACGTCAAAGCGTGCCATTGAGGTTTTTATTACCTCTTCTAAATTATTGGTATTTATTTGTGCCCAACTGCTAAAGGTGGCACTTGCTAGCAAGGCAAAGCTGGCTAATTTAGTTAATGTCATGGTTATCCTTATTATTTTTGATGAACTGCAAATTCAATATCGGCACGCTCTTTATTAGTATCGCTTTTATGCGGCCGGTTAAGTATTGCATCACTGTATTCTTTTGGTACGCCCGCCTCAAGTGCTCCGCGATGAACGTGCTGAATATACCAGTCGTATGGCAGTACATCGTTATCGTGCGTATTGGCTATATAACAATGCGCCTCTATTTGCTCGCCATCTAAAAGTGTTGGCTTAATTGCAACGCAATCGTATCCTGGGCCTTCAATAGTATCTAAAACTGCTTTTTCTGCTTCATTAACTTCATAAACAACGCCATACACTAACGCGTTTTTATCATCGTTTTTTTGAATACTGCATTTACCCGACCCATCTTTAAATAACATATTAAAGGTAAGCTCGTAGCCTTTTAATACCGCTGTACCAACACGTTTAGCTTGCGGTAAACGTGCAAGTAAGCGATTAGATGACATGTTTGATCCAAACGAAAAATTATAAATAGGCATGTTTACTCCTGCTCTTATTAATTTAAATTACAACGCGAATAGCTAACGCTATTAAAATAACGCCAATACCGCGGTCAAACCAATAACCACTTTTTTGAAAAAAGCCGCGAACACCCGGCTTTGAAAGCACTAAAGAAAGCATTGAAAACCACACCCAGGTGGCCAATGCCATATAAACGCCATACGCTATTTGCACGCTGGTAGGTGTAGTTACACTAATTACTAAGGTAAATAACGACATAAAAAAGAGAGTTGCTTTAGGGTTTAGCGCATTAGTTAAAAAACCACGCCTAAAGGCAAGCCACACGCTTGCTTCAAGCACGGTTTTGTTTTCTATATCATCGCTTTTATCAACCGGCGGTTTTGCAGCTTTTAACGCTTGCACACCTAAGTATGCCAAATAAGCACCGGCGAGGTATTTAAGCGCCATAAATAAATTAGGTGATTGCGTTAAAATAAGTGCAACGCCTAATACGCAATAGCCAACGTGCAGCAAAATGGCGGCCCCAACGCCTGCACTGGTCCATAAAGCATTACGCCTGCCTTGCTGCACACTTTGTTTAAGCACCACAGCAAAGTCTGGGCCTGGGCTTGCTACTGCAAAAAAGTGTGCAATAGCAATAAGCAAAAATTCATCTAAGTAGTTCACAAGTATCCAATTTAATTTGGTGCGTAGGCGAGTAATAATGGGTTAGCAGAGTTATCTACTAAGGCTTTAATTTCTTTTTGAGCCTTTTTAAATTGGCTTCGTAAATGCGGCTTTAAATGTTTTTTAGACTCTTTATCGTTTTTAAAATAGCTAATTAACGCGTGCATAAATACGGTATGGGTTTCGCTTAATTTAGCCTCGCGGTTAGCATAAGGGTTATAGCACGAGCCACACCCACCTTTAAATTGATACACTGTATTGCTCATCATTACGCCAAAACCTAAAAAGCATGCCAGTGCATCAGCTGCTTGTGGCAGGTAGTCTTTACCACCTGGCGGTAGCACCGCAACATGGTGTATGAGTATGGTCGCTAACGTACCTGCAAAGCTTGCTACTAAATCTTGTGGCTGATTTATTTGATTAGGATTAAACGAGACATTAATCGCATGGCTTGGCGGTACTATAAGCTGGCTTGTATCACCTCGTAGTTGTTCACTAAATTCAAAATGAGGAAATACTTGTGGCTGCAATTGCTGTGGTGCTACTAGCTGTATTGGCCATGTGCTCATACCAGCGTAATCGCGCACACGGGTAAATACATTTGTAGCCATCTCTTCAATACTCGACACCGAGTCAGGGAAGTATTTAGCCGTTGGCAATATTATTTGAGTGTGCTTTGTAAAAAAACTGGCATCAAAGTTTTCTACCGCCCAAATAAAAGTATCAATTAACCACTGCTGCTCTGCCTGCTCAAGCAGTGGCTTTGTTTTAAATAACGCTAACATAATGTGCTCTTATTCTTGTTCAAGCGCCCAATCCCACGCTTGGGTATTGTAAAGCGGGACTGTTGATAGTGCATGATGATGACTACCACTGGATTCTTTTGTTGAGTACGATAAGTACAGCAACGTACGGTTTTGTGCATCGTAAATACGGCGTACTTTTAGTGATTTAAATAAAATGCTTTTAGATGATTTAAATACCACCTCACCCGACTTACTGCGATCTATAGCTTGTAATTGATCACCCGTAATCGGTCCTGTTTGACGACACGCTATAGACATATCAGAGGGGTCGGAAAAATCTAAATCTGCCTCAATATGGCTAATATGACATGTAACACCTTTTACTAGCGGGTCTTGCTGCGAATTTACCACCACATCTTTAGTAGTAAATAGGCCTAAGCTCACCGATGCAACATCATCAGAGCAAGCACTTAATGTAACAACTGCACTTAGTAGCACAGCTAAACGTTTAAAATTTTGCGGTAATTTCATATTAATCCTTAATTTTGCTTTATAAGCTAAGCAAAGGTTCACGTGTCTGTTTTTATACTACCATCAAAAATAATTACTTTAGAGTAAAGATTTTCAATACCTCAGGGGTTAGCGCACTACGCTGTATTTGCTACAATTGCGCCCACACCCATGCAGTAACTTACAATAGGAAATGCTTAATGCCGCATATTATTATTGAACACTCAGAAGACCTTCCTGTTCTCCCTCAAGTGCTTGTAGAAAAAGTACATAATGCGACTTTTCAAAGTGGCTTATTCGATTTAGAAACGATAAAAACCCGTGCCATTGCCTATCAGCAATATCAGCTAGGTGCAGGTAAAGAAGGGTTTATTCATATTGCGGCGCATATAATGTCAGGGCGCTCTATTGAGCAAAAGCAAATGCTTAGTGAAAGCCTGCTAGAGTGTTTAAAAACCTACTGTCGCGATTCAGACAGCCTAAGCGTTAATATTTACGATATTCAACACGAGATCTACCGTAAAAATTAAACGTTATAAAAAAACGCGTTGTAACTTAGTTGCACCGCGTTTTTTAGTTTAAAGTTATCACTTTTTAAAGCGTAAATTTACCAAGCAACTCTTTTAATATATTCGACTCTTTGTTCAAGCCATTACATAATTGCTCTGAATTTTTCATATTTTGCTTTGTTTGTTCTGCCGAGTCAGAAATCATCACCACATTTTGACTTATTTCAGACGTAGCTAGCGTTTGTTCACGCGTTGCTGTAGCCACTGAGCTGTTTAGCTCACTTAAAGTCACAATTTCCTGCGAAATACCAGTTAATGTCCTGCCTGTAACTTTTAATCGCTCTGCGTTTTCAAGGGTATTTTTACTACCAAGCTCAATGGCTGATACCGTGCTAGAAGCTTTAGTATTTAATGAATCAATCATTTCGTTTATTTGCTCTGTAGACTCAGCGGTTCGCATAGCAAGCGTTCTTACCTCATCGGCAACTACAGCAAAACCTCGACCATGCTCCCCTGCACGCGCAGCTTCTATGGCAGCATTAAGCGCTAATAAATTGGTTTGCTCAGATATAGCCTTAATTACATCAAGCACTTGCGTAATAGATTTTATTTCACTAGAGAGCTCAGTGACAGAAGCAACCGAAGTGGCCATGGCAGTTTCTAATTGCTCCATATGTTTTATAGTGCCATTAACAAACTCAACCCCTTTGTGAGTGGTTTCCTCAGTGGTAGTTGCTATATTCGATGCGTTACTGGCGCTGTTTGAAATATCTTGTACGGTTACTTCCATTTCATTAACTGCCGCAGCAACCGTTTGTGTGCTTGATGATTGCACTTCAGCTAAATTAGCAGCTCCTTGTACTTGTACTAGCACACTTTCAGAAATACTTTTTACATGATTCGCAGAGTCAGACACTTGCTTAAACATACTATGTAGCTGCTCTAAAAATAAATTAAAGTTTGCTGCCAATTCCGATATTTCATTGTTATCGTTTGTAGGTAATCTCGCTGTTAAATCACCATCTTTTTTAGTTAACGAATTAACCGCTGCAGTTATGTTTTCAATAGGTTTAAAAATTTGCGCAACTAACACCCTAGCCAGTACAAAGCCGATAATGGCAATAATAACGCCAAATAATAAATTACTATTAATGGCACTATTAATAGGCCCATAGAGTTGATTCTCTGGTATTTCGGCCACTAAATGCCAACCTAATGATTCTATAGGTGTGCTTGAAACAACATAATCTTCATCGCCAATTTGTTTATTTACAATGGCACCGTTTTTAATCTCATTAATATTAATTTTTTGACCCATTAGATCTCTATCACTGTGAAGCATTACCTCGCCATCATCAGAGACCAAATAAACTACACCGGCTTCACCAATGCGGTATTCATTAATTAAATTAATCATAGAGTCCAGCGAGCGGCCAACACCTGTAATTGCTGTACGTTCGCCGCCTATTTCTAATGCGTAATTAATAAATACCACCATAGTATTTGTGGTTTTATCAATATCCAGCGCTATCTCAAAGGGTTTATTTGAAGATAAAAATTGATCAAACCAAAGGTCTTCGCTTCTGTCTATTTTTCTCGTAATGCCAGTATCTGTGTAATAGTTATTGGTGTTTTTTGAAATAATATAAGCCATAACGGCTTTGTTATCTTTTTTAATACTTGCTAAATAGTTAATGTAATCGGCTTGTGTTTGCTCAGACTCGCCATTACTTAGCCACTGTTTAACAAACAAATTTTGTGCTATTTCTTTAGCAACAATAATGGGGGTGGACAGCTCAAGCTCAATTTTGTTTTTAACTTCACTAAGCGCCGTAGGTAAATCTACCTTGGCGAGTTTTTCATCGGTATGGTTTTGAATACTATTTGAAAATAAAAATGTAGAAACAGCTAAAGGAACAACAATAGCTAAAATAAGACTTATATAAACTTTTTGCTTAAGTAACATACCATACCTATAAAATGAACAAAGGATTGAACTCACACTCGCTTACAGTAAATATAGGATCAGCTGCGCAATAAGCCCAATAATTAGAAAAAATAGAATGTTAAAAGAGGAATGTGTATTTTAAATTAATAAAATACGAGGAGCGAATTAAACATTAAAATACGCGTATTAAAATTTATAGCGATTCTGGCCACTCTTTAGCATCAATAATACCCTTAGCTATTAGCTGATCTCTTAATTCATTAATTGTGTGTTTTAACTCATCCCGAATTAACCTAACAGCAGGGGTAATAAGCTGCCTACTAGGGAGTACTAGCCACATTTCGGTAAGCGGCACTTTGTAGTCACTCATTAGCCTTTGAAGCCTTCCGCTTAATAAATCTTGAGCGACATCAATTGCTGATTTTTTTGCAATACCGGTTCCATCAATACACCAACGCCTTACAATATCGCCATCGTTAACTGCGCGGTCGCTATTCATTTTAATTTTGAATTTTTGATCATCCCTATAAAGCTCCCAACCATCGTGAACTACTTCATATAACTTATATAAAAGAGCATTATGATTAAGTAAGTCATCTGGCGTTAACGGCTCACCGTGCTTGGCAATATAACTTGGCGATGCGCACAACACGTGAGGAATATCACAAATTTTAAAACCATATAAATTGAGCTCTTTTACTGCATCTTTCGTAATTGCCCTTAGAGCAACATCAACTCCATCACGGTAAAAGTCGGCACGGCTATCACTAGCTTGTAATCGCAAAGTTACTTCGCTGTATTTATCCATAATATTATTAAGTAAAACACGCATTAAGTTACGCCCCATTTCTGAGGAAACCGCCATGCGCACTTCACCGCTAATAGACTGCTGCTCTTCATGAATAAGCACTTGCCCTTGCTGCAGTAATTCGAGTGCTTGCTGGCATAACGGCAAATAACGTTCACCCTCAGGCGTAAGCCGTATCTGCCTTGTGGTACGCACAAAAATCTGAGCATTAAGTGCTTTTTCAATACGTTTTATAGATACGCTTGCAGCCGATGAACTCATATCTAATTGGTTTGCAGCTGCCGTAATAGATTGCAGTTCAGCCACTTTAAGCAATACTTGTAAATCAGCAATTTTCATCAAAACCTCTTATTGCACTATGCTGCGGGGTAAATGTTAACTATAACCCTATTATCCACGTTTTTGCGAAAGTGTATTATACATTTGCCCGTTTATTGGATGAATTTCATGCTCTAGAATACACTCATACCAACTTAATGGAGCACTTTAATGAAACTATTACTAAAAGCATCAACACTTGCACTTGTAGCCACACTTAGCTCATCGCCAGCTTTTGCACAGCAAAGTACATCAAAAGTAATTGCTGCTGACAATATTGACTGGGGCTACCTAAACCCACTTCGTGGCGATAAAAGCCCAGGCGCAGCCGATCTTTGGGGTAACCGTACAACAGATACAGCAACAGGTATGCTAGTTCGCTTTAAGAAAGGATTTGAATCTCCACCGCATATTCATAACATCACCTATCGTGGTATTGTTATTGAAGGTCAAATGCATAATGACGACCCAGCCGCTGAAAAAATGTGGATGCCAGCAGGTTCTTTTTGGACACAGCCAGCAGGTGAAAACCACACCACTGCTGCCAATGGTAAAACTAACTTAATATACCTCGAAATAGATTCAGGTCCTTATTTAGTAAAGCCAACAAAAGAGCAATTTGATAATGGCGAACGTCCATTAAACCTACATAAAGACAACATTGTATGGTTAAGCGATAGTGATTTAAACGACATAAACGTAGACGGTGTTAAATCTACTTTTGTATGGGGAAGCACAGCCGATATGAATGGCTCAATGATAAAATTACCTGCAGGCTTTAAAGGTGAAATAAGCACTGATGCTAGTGAGTTTCGCGCTGTGGTTATTACCGGTGCAGTTAATTACAACTCAAACGAGCAAAATAAAGCCCAAAACCTAAGCGCAGGCAGCTATGTAGAATCAAATGGTCGCTTTACTCACTCACTTGAAAATAACAGCGATAAACCTGCAACTATCTACATTCGTACTAACAGTAAGTACCAAGTTAATTAAATACTTGACGCCTCTAGCTTTATCTTTTCGTAAGAAAACTCAAAATAGAAAAGTAACGAATATAAAAAAGCGCACTGATTAGTGCGCTCAAATACAATTAATGTATTACTACTTAAAAGCTGTATCGAGCAGTTAAGCTAACCAAATCTAGCTCATCAATTGTCGTGTAATTAGCACCAATAGAAAAGTTCTTATTCATGTAATAACGCGCACCCAAAGTGATCGATGTTTCACTCTCATCTTCAATATCGATGTAGCCTAAACGGCCATCTAGTTCAATGCTATCACTCAGCATTGATCGAACGCCTATAGATAGGCCATAGCCATTTTCATCTTCTGAAGCACTATTTCCACGATACGATGCCTCAGCTTCTACGTTTTCGTATGTTAATAAACCATAAAAGTCAGTGCTCGCGCTAATAGCAGTTCGGTAACCTACTCCAGCACTAAGCCAGTTTAAGTCTACGTCTAAACCATCATCTGAATTACCAACAGTCTGATATTGGCCAGATAGGAAAAAATTCTCGCCTAGTAGCGTGCTACCATCAAGAGTCCAACCATCGGCATCATCGCCATCAATATCACCATTAAGGTAACCAGCAGAAACATAGTTAAAGTTTGGAGATTCTGCCAATACAGCGGGACTCGCAACAGCAGCAGTAAACAGTAAGATTGCAATTTTATTCGTTTTCATAATACTTCCTTATAAATTTATTTGAACAACCCTAAATTGTCCCCAGGAAAGTACACAACTATATTGTTGATTGCAAATAATAAATAATTTTAAAGTAGCGTTCTGACGGTTTCTATTAATTACAAGATTGAGAATAAAAAGCCAAATGGCCGAAACAAATAATTTAAGCGAGAAACTACATAGACAAGTGTGCTGTTAAACTAAAATAAGATGAGGTAATTTGTACTAAGATATATAAAAAACAGAACGCTTTGAAAAGTGGTGGCCCCTCCCAGACTCGAACTGGGGACCTAACGATTATGAGTCGTGTGCTCTAACCAACTGAGCTAAGGGGCCAACTTTATATAACTGCAAGGCAGTTAATTTTTGAAGCGTTTAGCCACAGAGCGACTAAAGCGGGTTGCAGTATAAAAACTTTTTAAGGGCTTGTCACTAGCAAAAACCTTTATTTTAACAATCAGTAAGCTAACTGCTTAAATAGTAATCTTTTAAGTGGGCAATAATATAAAAATAGGGGGATTTAAAGAAAGGAAGGTATGTAAGCCGTTTATAGGGTCGGCTTACATTACATAAAGTGTGGCATTACTTTTTGGCAATTATATAAATTGCGTGTATTAAACCCGGGAAGTAACCCAGTAGTGTTAGTAAAATATTTAGCCAAAAGTGCATACCTAAACCAACTTGTAAAAACACACCCAGTGGTGGTAATAAAATCGACAAAATAATACGAATAATATCCATGGTGTAACTCCTTTAAAATGACAAAGCAAAAAGCCCAGCAGTGCTAGGCTTTTAGTATAGTGTATTATTCAGCAACGATAGTTAATTCATCAACTACGTCACGAACATCTTCAGCGTTTTTAGCAATTTTGATTGCTAACTGCTTTTCAGCTTCAGATTCAACGGAACCTTTTAGCTTCACTACGCCGTTGTCGGTATCAACATCAATATCTGTACCGTCAACTTCTGAGTCAAATAAGAAGCGAGTTGTAATTACCGTGGTGATTTTAGCGTCAGTTAAGTCGTTGTCATCAGTGTCCATATCGGTATCTGTAGTTTTAGCATCCATATCTTTAACAACGGTTAAGTTGTTATCTACATCCATTACGCCATCTAGGCTAAGTACAAGTTCTTCAGCTAACTCTTTATCTAGGTCGCTGTTTACTTTACCTGTAAGTACTACCTTGCCATTTTTTACATCAGTGTTAATGTCAAAGTTGTTTAGATTAGTGTTCATAAGAAGCACTGTTTCTGCCTTACCATCAATCCAAGCATCTTTACTTTCGTTTTCCCAGCTGCTCGCCTGTGCACCCATTGCTGTAGTACCAAGAACTAACGCTGCAATCATAGATTTGTTGAATGTTTTCATAATCTTTCTCCTTTTGATTAAAGACGAATTAGTTAATGCGAGCTTTAGGCCAACTTTATTTTTAATTAAAAATCATCAACTTAAACCATAACCAACATTTGTGGCACACAAGCTTTGAGTAAAGTTTTACAGACTTATCGGTAAAACTTTCTTAAGTAGTGAAAATAGCTAGATAATTGCACTTTTGGTTAATCTATCGTTAATATAACAAACACCAAAGTACTATAATAAAATTAAACCACTGATAATTAAGGGTATTAATATTGGTACGTTGATTGCTCTTTAGTTTGTACTCGCTTAATAAAAGGATTGCTCCTAATGTCTGTAAAAATTGAAGACCGCCCAATAGAACACGTTCGTGAACAAGTGATTGACCAGCTGATTTATAATTACAGTCACGGAGTTATTTCTGTAGAGGCATTTGAACGACGTTTAGATGAAGCTATGGATGCAAACTCAAACGAAGTATTAATGAACTTAGTGGAAGATTTAACACTTAACACTGATCAGCAATATAAAGCAGAAAAACAGTCGCAATTTTCTCCAAACTATAGTGCACAACAAAATAGCGATGACGATTTTACACTGCGCAGTATATTAGGCTCAAATGAGCGAAGCGGTCAGTGGGTTGTGCCAAAAAATATTTACTTAAGCAACTATATGGGCTCAGTGGTACTTGATTTTACTGACGCTATATTTACACATCAAAATGTAACCATTCACGTTAATTGCATATTTGGTAGTGATGAAATATACGTACCAGATCATGTAAATGTAGTATCTAAGATGTTTTGTACATTAAGCAGCTTTGAAAACAAATCGGTATCGCTTAATAAACGCCAAGGCCCGACTATTTATATTGAGGGTAAAGCCATATTAGGCTCGGTAGAAGTAAAAGTTAAGCGCACAATTAAAGAGAAGTTTATGAGTTTTGCTAATGAGCTAAAAACTCAACTTGGTGCTGGTAGTAGTAATCGATCATAAAAGTTTATCTAAGCACCGCGCCTTACGGTGCTTAGAGGATGACTATAAATCGTTATTTCGCTCACTTGGTATATCACTTAAATATTCTACAAACTCTATTTCAAAGCCTGCGGGGTCAATAAAATACACATTTTTTCTAAATGGATTAGTGCTACCTTTTTTACTTACTTTAAAACCAGCTTTATTTAAACGCGTTATCACTGCATTTAAATTATTCGTAACATATGCAAAATGAGCAAAGCCAACTTGATGCCCCGATAAGTACCTATTTTCTCCCTCACCATGGTCGCTTATAGCAATGTAGTGGGTATCATCACCAAAATGGACCCAGCGCCTTGGTTTACCGTACCAATCGCCTTGCCCTTCACTTCTAATTGACCAATATGGAAATGCCGCTTGATAAAACGCTAGCATTGAATCGATATCACTTGCGACTAAGTTTACATGTTCTAAATACATAACTTTCCTTATTTGTTTAGGTTAAGGCCACGATAAAACCTCAAGTTAACTTTAGGTAAAGTATTATTTAAAATTAATTTATTTAAATGCAGATAATTATGTTTGAAAAAGGTATGCACTTTCAGGACTGTACAAAAAACACCCGCATTTATTTGGGGTTTATTGTTTACTTTATGTCAAAAGTCGCTAAAATACGCCGGCTGAAATATACAAACGTTCTTTTACAACCCAAAGGTAACACCATGCATCCAATGTTAAACATTGCGGTTCGCGCTGCGCGTAACGCAGGCAAAATTTTACTTCGCGCTGGCGAAGATTTATCAAAAGTTGAAGTGCAACAAAAAGGCGCTAACGACTTAGTAACTAACATTGATAAAGAAGCCGAAGCCGTAATTCGCGACACAATTTTACAGTCTTACCCTACTCACTCAATAGTTGGTGAAGAACTAGGTGAGCACAAAGGCAAGGATGCAGATTACCAATGGATTGTAGATCCTATCGATGGAACAACTAATTTCATCAAAGGTATCCCTCATTACGCAATCTCTATTGCACTTAAAGTTAAAGGTCGTTTAGACCAAGCCGTTATTTATGATCCAATTCGTGGTGAGCTTTTCACGGCTTCTAAAGGTCAAGGCGCACAACTTAACAGCAAACGTCTTCGTGTAAGCAAAACAACTGTACTTGCGGGTACTGTACTTGCTACTGGTTTCCCTTTCAAAAACAAACATCATATGGATGCATACACTGAAGCATTTAAAGCATTGTTTGTGCATACAGCTGATATTCGCCGTGCAGGTTGTTCTGCTTTAGATATGGCATACGTTGCTGCGGGTCGTGTTGATGGCTTTTTTGAAATTGGTTTAAAACCTTGGCACTCTGCTGCAGGCGAGCTTATGGTTAAAGAAGCTGGCGGCATGGTAGTAGATTTTGCTGGTGGTAATAACTATAACCACAGTGGCAATATCATTTGTGGCGCACCAAAATTGACTCAAGCTATTATTCGTGAAATTCGTCCAGTGTTATCTGAGTCGTTACTTCGCTAATCAACAGCTTATACCAATTACATTGGTATAACTAAAAAAGGAGCTTCGGCTCCTTTTTTTGCAGCTAGAAATAAGGATTATCGAGCTTAATTTCGACCGTTTTCCCTTTTGTATAAGGCAGCTTGTTTAAATCATCTGCAAAATATTCGTTAAATAAGGCATCAAACTCACCGTTTTCTTGCATCAGCTTTAAACCTTTCTCAATCGCTATAACTAACTCAGGCTTACTTTTTGTCACAAAATAATAAATACCCGTTGGGTAGCTTATGTATAGGTTGGGCACGACAACAAGGTTACTTTGCTTGTTTTCAATAAGTTCGGAATTAACCTCAATAAATGAGCGAGGAAAATAATCTATTCGCCCACGGCTTGTTAAAGTAAACATGGCTTGGTAGTTGGTGAGAGGCCTTACATGTAGCCCGTTGTACGACATTATTCTTGTATCTGGCCAGTTGTGACCTTGCACTGCTGAAAACTCTCCTAGCTGCTCAAGAGTTTTTACGTTTTTAAAACGTGCTACATTTTGTTTATTAGTGAGTAAAGCCCGCTTTCCTATGTAGCCTTTAAATAACGGTATTTTAATAGCTAGAGCAAGCGCTTCTCGTTCTGGGCTGCTCATACTCCAATACATGTCAAGGTCACTACTTTGCAGGTTTATGAGCTTACGCTTTTGCTGGTCTGATATTGGAGTCATCCTAATAACCCCGGGGTAATTTGCGTTTTCGAGTGCTCGAGCTAATAACTCACTTAAATACTCTTCTCGGGCATTTTGAGTATCTTGTTTTTGGGCAACACTTATTATCTGATCTTGCGCGATGAGCGCAAAACTCGTAAACAAACTTAATACGCAGACTAAAAACTTTATTGGCAACATAACAATTACCTATTTTTTTTAAATTACCTGCTTATTACTTGCCAGACGCACTACTGCCGGTGCAGGCCCTTTTCGTTTACAAATAAACAAATAACTATGACGATAACGTTTGGCTTCTTTTTTAGCATCAGTTGCAAGTGCTGCAACTTGGTGGCTGTTTTTACATTGCTGTAAATCAGGCTCAACTAAGCCAATCGATAACGTTAGTAAAGGCACAAATTGCTTTTCTCCTTCACGATTTGTAGCCCAATACCCTTTGCTCTTTATGTGCTCAGGTGTAAAAAATATACGAGATTGGTGTTCAAATTGTTCAATAATGGTATTGCATATATCAACCGCGTTGTGCTGATCAAACACCACCATAAAGTCATCGCCACCTATATGCCCTACAAAGTTAGCACTATTTTTACACGCTTGCACTGTTACATCAGCTAATAGTTTAATTACACTGTCGCCGCTAGCGTAACCGTATAAGTCATTAAATTGCTTAAAATGATTTAAGTCTATATACGCGAGTGAAAACGGATTACTACCTTTTAATCGCTGCTCTATAGCTTCATTAATTGCTACATTACCAGGGAGCATAGTCAGTGGATTCGCATGTTGTGCATGGCGTATTTTTTCTTCGGTTATGTGTTTTAAAATATCGCGAAGCGGCGCTAATCCTAAATATACGTTTTCTCTGGTGATTACTATATGGCGGCGAATATCAAAGTCTTGCTCAGTTATTTGCTTACTTACGGTATCGAGTAATTGGTTTTCATCAACGACTAAGGGCTGCTTATCCATAAGTGCAGTAACGGAGCGTTTATCATAAAGAGCATGTCCGTAGGGCGCTGCAAAAACCTCTGTTAATTGATCTCTGTGAAGTAACCCTACGGGCTTGTTCTCATTACTTAACACCGCAATGCTTATGAGTGACTTATCTTGCTCAAAGCGTTTATGCGCATCTTTACAGCGAGTGTCGCTGCTTATTGCAGGTTGTGTAATCGATAGGCGGCCTATGGCCATCGATTGATCAAATAATGTATTTGATTGCGTAAATGAAAGAGCTTGTAGTTGCTCTGAGCTAAAGTCTTCACTTGGCTTTATGCTTGGCTTTTCAAGTAAAAAACCTTGTACATTACTAATGCCTAAGTTTTCTACGAACGTGAGCTCTTCTGGGCGCTCTATCCCTTCGGCAATAACCTGAGTGTTAGTGGCTCTGGCCAAAATTGTAATAGATTTCAAAAACTCTTTTTTCACTTCGCTTTCATCACAATGATCAATAAAATAGCGGTCGATTTTTACAAAATCGGGGCATAGTTCAGACCATTGTTTTAAGCCCGAATACCCAGCGCCTAAATCATCTATTGCTATAGTAAAGCCAAGTTCTCGGTAATGGGCTATCGTTTTTAATAGCAAAAAACCATCATCTACTTTTTCTTGCTCAGTAACCTCTATAACTACACGATTAGCAGCTAAGCCAAATTGCTCTATTAGGTGCAATGTTTCCCCTTTAGGGTGGCAAGGATCAAGCAGTGTTTTAGGGCTTACATTTAAAAATAATTTACCTTGTAGGTTAAGCCTTACAAAATTTTCAATCGCTTTAGAGCGACATAGTAATTCAAGTTCCGAAATTAAACCCTGCTCATGAGCTACTTTAAATAATGTATTAGGCATTTCTAGCGGGCTATCTTTAGGTCCTCGACTAAGTGCTTCGTAACCTACAATAACTTGATTGCTAATATCAAAAATAGGCTGAAACAGCGTCGTTATTTCACCGCTTTTTAAAATGTACTCTAATACTTTGCGCTGAATCGTCACGTACCTGCCTTACAACTATTTTGATTGGAGCAATAAAGTACCAAGTGTGTATGACACTTTTATTGCGCCTAAAAAATGCACTCATAAAAAAACCGCTCATAAGAGCGGTTTTTATTAAGTACAAACCTAGTTACGGCATAGCGTCTTGGTCAGCACCTTCTTTTTCTATCACTTCAGGTATTAAATCTTCTTTGCTTACGCCCATTGCTATAGCAACCGAACTTGCAACATAAACAGAAGAGTAAGTACCAATAAACACACCAAATAGTAATGCAGTTGCAAAACCATGAATGGTTTGCCCGCCCCATGCAAACAAGGCAATCAATACTAAAATTGTAGTGATTGATGTTACAAGTGTACGGTTAAGTGTTTGTGTTAAAGACAAGTCAATAATTTCGATAGTGTCGTCAATGCGTACCTTACGGAAGTTTTCACGGATACGGTCAGATACAACAATAGTATCGTTGAGCGAGTAACCTATTACCGCAAGTATTGCCGCTAATATTGTTAAATCAAACTCTAACCCTAATACAGAAAACAAACCAACCGTAATAATTACGTCGTGTAATAACGCGCCTACAGCACCTACTGCAAAGCGCCACTCAAAACGAAATGCAACATAGATTAAGATACAAATAAGCGCAGTTAACATGGCAAGGCCACCCTGCTCTTTTAAGTCTTCACCTACGCTTGGACCAACAAACTCAATACGGCGCATTACTACGCTGTCGTCTGCTTGTTTTAATGCTGCAATTACTTGGTTACCAATTACTTCTGCTTTAACATCGCTTCCACGAGGCGCTAGGCGTACTAAAATTTCTTGGCTCGAACCAAATAACTGTACGGAAGCATCAGCAAAGCCATTTTCGGCTAGTACATTACGTACCTTTTTAAGATCTGCAGGCTGTGAAAAGCCCACCTCTACTGCGGTACCGCCAGTAAAGTCTAAGCCAAAGTTTAAGCCTTTAACAAAAATTGACGCAAGCGACGCTATTATCAATAACGTCGAAAAGCCCATAGCCACTTTACGAAGAGACATGAAACGAAGGGTTCTGCTACCCAAACTTAAAATTTGCATGTCTGCTCCTTAAATTGAAAGTTTATCAACACGTTTACCACCAATGATAAAGTTGATTACCGCACGGGTACCAACAATAGCTGTAAACATTGAAGTTAAAATACCAATTGCTAATGTAACCGCAAAACCTGCAATTGGGCCTGTGCCCACTGCAAATAATATAATGGCAGCAATTAATGTGGTGATATTGGCATCAAATATAGTGCTAAATGCGCTATCGTAACCAAAATGAACCGCTTGTTGAGGGCTACGGCCATCAGCCAGCTCTTCGCGAATACGTTCAAAAATCAGTACGTTAGCATCTACCGCCATACCTACGGTTAATACAATACCGGCAATACCTGGCAAGGTTAATGTAGCGCCAGGGATAAGCGACATTACACCCACAATTAGTACTAAGTTAGCCGCGAGCGCCAAGTTAGCTACTAAGCCAAAGCCTTTGTAGTAAATAAGCATAAAGGCAAGCACAAATGCAAAACCAAGTGCAACAGCCGTCATACCTGCTTCAATGTTTTCTTGTCCTAGGCTTGGCCCTACTGTGCGCTCTTCTACTATTTGAATTGGAGCAACAAGTGCACCCGCTCTAAGTAATAAGCTTAAGTTATGCGCTTCAGCTGGGTTATCAATACCTGTAATGCGGAATGAGCGATCAAGGCGAGCCTGAATAGTCGCAACGTTAATAACTTCTTCTACCTTAATTGGCGGAAGCGCCTTACCGTTTTCATCCTTTTTACCCGATGGCTTGTATTCAATAAATACTGTGGCCATACGTTTACCAATAGCACGTTTGGTAAAGGCATTCATTTTTGCCCCACCTTTGCTATCTAAGGTAATACTTACTTGTGGACGTTGGTATTCGTCACTACCCGATTGCGCGCCAGTAATATGGCTACCTTCAAGAATAATACGTTTTTTAAGTACTACAGGGTAACCGTCGCGGCTCATGATCATTTCAGTACCCGCTGGGATACGACCTTGAGCAGCTGCGCTTGGATCGGCGTTTTCGTCTACTTCACGAAACTCAAGTGTTGCTGTAGCGCCTAAAATTTCTTTAGCGCGAGCGGTATCTTGAACACCTGGTAATTGCACAATAATACGCTCAGCACCTTGGCGCTGTACGTTTGGCTCTGCAACACCAATTTGGTTGATACGGTTACGAATAATCGTTTCATTTTGCTTAATTGCGTAGTCACGAATTTCTTTAAGCTTTTGTTCACTCATGGTGGCAAAAAATGCTTTATCGTTGCTGCTATCATCAATGTAAACATTTAATGGATAACGAGATTCTAATAAACGCTCTGCAGCGTCTTTATCATCTTCGGTACGCATTTCTACACGCATACGCTCAGAGCCAGCTACACGGCGAACACTACGGTAACGTAGTTTTTCTTCGCGTAAATCGCTTCTAAAGTCTTGTTCCATTTGCTCAAGCTGGTTATCAACCGCAGTTGCCATGTCGATTTCCATGGTGAAATGTACGCCACCACTTAAATCAAGACCTAGCTTCATTGGGTTACCACCGAGTGATTTTAACCAAGTAGGTTGAGCCGGAGCCATATTAATAGCAGAAACGTAATCGTCACTTAATGAATCACGCAGTAAGTCTTGCGCTTTAAGTTGCTCTTCAACATTTTTGAAACGAACAAGTATTTGTCCATCTTCAAGCTTAGTCGATTTAACAGTTACGTTATGTTTTTTGAGGGTTGCGTTTACTTTGTCTACAACAGCGAGGTCTACATCGGCACCTTTAGCACCCGAAACTTGAATGGCCGGATCGCGACCATACAAGTTTGGAGAAGCATATAAAACGCCAATAGCTACCACAGCTAAAACAAGTAAATACTTCCAAACTGGAAACTTGTTTAACACGGGGTCGTCCTTATTATTTTTATAGCGACTTCATTGTGCCTTTTGGCAATACTGCAGATACTGCAGATTTTTGAACTGTTACTTCAGCTTGCTCGTTTAATGAGATAACGATGAAATCTTTATCTTCAGTAATCTTCACAATTTTACCTACTAAACCACCTTGGGTAAGTACTTCATCACCTTTAGCCATCGCGCTCATTAAGCTTTTGTGTTCTTTAACGCGCTTAGCTTGTGGGCGGTAGATTAAAAAGTAAAAAACTAAACCAAAAATTGCTAACATTATTAGCATTTCCCAGCCACCACCGGCTGCAGGTTGACCAGCTGCTGCGTGTGCATTTGAAATAAATAAACTCATGATACTTCCTCTTTAATTTTAAAGTTTAATTTGTTGTCTCTACAAGCTCTGGCACTTCTTGGCCTCGGCGAGCATAAAAATCTTGTACAAATTCTTCTAATTTACCTTCGCTAATTGCATTACGTAAACCTTCCATAACACGTTGATAGTAACGTAAGTTATGAATAGTGTTTAGTCGCGCACCTAAAATTTCGTTACATTTATCAAGGTGATGCAAGTATGCACGCGAGTAATTAGTACAGGTATGGCAATCACACTCAGGATCAAGTGGGCCTGTATCTGTTTTGTGCACTGCGTTACGGATTTTAACAATACCAGTGGTAATAAATAAGTGACCATTACGCGCATTACGCGTAGGCATTACACAGTCAAACATATCAATACCACGGCGAACCGACTCAACTAAGTCCTCTGGTTTGCCTACACCCATAAGGTAGCGTGGTTTGTCTTCAGGCATTTTGTACGCGCAATGATCAAGAATATTCATCATTTCGTTTTTAGGTTCACCTACGGATAAACCACCTAACGCGTAACCATCAAAACCAATTTCTTCTAAACCTGCTTGTGATTGTGCACGTAATTCTGGGTACATACCACCTTGAATAATACCAAATAACGCAGATGGATTATCACCATGACCTTCTTTTGAGCGCTTAGCCCAGCGAAGAGATAGCTCCATTGAGTCTTTTGCTTCTTTTTCAGTAGCAGGGTATGGCGTACATTCGTCAAAAATCATTACGATATCTGAGCCTAAGTCGCGCTGTACTTCCATCGATTTTTCTGGCGACATCATAATTTCATCACCATTTACAGGCGACTGAAATAAAACACCTTCTTCGGTAATTTTACGCATTGCGCCAAGGCTGAATACTTGGAAGCCGCCAGAGTCGGTTAGAATAGGGAAATCCCAGTTCATAAAATCATGTAAATCACCGTGTTGTTTGATGATTTCAGTACCTGGGCGAAGCATTAAATGAAAGGTATTACCTAAACAAATTTGCGCGCCAGTGGCTTTAACTTCATCCGGAGTCATACCTTTTACAGTACCGTATGTACCAACAGGCATAAATGCGGGTGTTTCTATTACACCACGGTCAAAAATCAAGCGGCCGCGGCGCGCTTTTCCGTCAGTACGGTCTAATTCAAATTTCATATCATCCTCAATGTCGGAAAAACAGTCCAACAAGCTATAATTTAACCGCTCGATTCTACCCTTTTTGCCTCGCTAATACTATTAGCTGCGGTAAATTCAGTTATGCCAATTGCCACAAACAAAAACCCCAGCAACTAAGCTGGGGTTTTTGATAGATTCGACTGAGTATTAAACAATAACTTGTTACTTGCGTGTTAAAAACATCGCATCACCATAACTAAAAAAGCGGTACTGCTGTTCTATTGCCGTATTGTAAGCACCCATAATATTGTCTTGGCCGCTAAATGCACTCACTAGCATTATTAGCGTTGACTCAGGCAAGTGAAAATTCGTAACCATGGCATCAACAACATTAAACTGATAACCCGGAAAAATGAAAATATCAGTATCACCAAAGTAACTATCTAATTTGCCACCATGAATTTTAGCCGCCGATTCTAATGAACGCACAGAGGTTGTACCAACTGCAATTACACGCCCGCCATTTGCCTTAGTTTGCGCAACAGCTTGTACTACGTCGTCAGGTACTTCTATGTACTCAGAGTGCATAACATGCTCATCCACACTATCTACACGTACTGGCTGAAATGTACCAGCACCTACGTGTAACGTAACAAAGGCCATATTTACGCCTTTATTTTTAAGCGCAGCCATAAGCTTATCGTCAAAGTGCAAACCCGCTGTGGGTGCAGCTACTGCGCCTGGCTTTTCGCCATATACGGTTTGGTAGCGTTCTCTATCGGCTTCGGTATCTGGGCGGTCAATGTATGGCGGTAATGGCATGTGACCAATGTCGTTTAATATATCCAGCACATTTTGATTGCGGTCAAATTCAAGCTCAAACAAGGTATCGTGACGTGCGATCATTGTTGCTTTTGCTTTGCCTTCTAAAATAACTTCGTTACCAGGCTTTAGTGATTTACTGGCACGCACATGGGCAAGTACTCGGTGCTCATCAACAACACGCTCTACAAGTACTTCTACTTTACCGCCTGACGCTTTTTGGCCAAACATACGCGCAGGAATAACTCGGGTATTATTAAATACCAGTAAGTCACCTTCGTTTACTAAATCAAGCACGTCACTAAATACTTTATGCTCAACCTCGCCTGTTGGGCCATCTAGAGTAAGTAAGCGGCTGCTAGTTCTATCCGCTTTTGGAAAACGTGCAATTAATTCATCGGGTAATTCAAAGCTAAAGTCAGCCACGCGCATAATTTAGTAATCCACATCATTTAAAATCGCGCCAAGTTTATATGTATCGGATGTTAAGCTCAAGAAATCAGCCAAACTTATAGTACCTTAGTCGCATTTTAGTGGTTAAATTTCCTTGTTCTTATGATTAAATATCATTATTCTTGTTTGGTTAAATTATTGTTATTTATATTTGAGGGTTCAAAACGTGGCAGACCAGCTAAAATTGCTTATATTAAACGCAAGTAGTGCTGAACGCCATGCGATTAGAGCCACCCTTGAAAGCTTACATGTATTTACTTTTATAGATGCACAAGACAGCCAACAAGCTTTAAGACTATTAAAACAACAACCTGTCGATATTATAATTACAGGTCTTAATGTTGGTAAAATTGATGGTTGGCGCTTTTCAAGAATGATCCGCTCAGGATTATTAAAAACCCCAAAAAATACTCCTATTTTACTTATTCCACCTATTTATTGTGAACGCATAGCAGAAACCACAGCAAGAAGTTACGGCATAGATGCGGTATTACCGTTTGAACATAAAGATATGCTACCGCAAGTACTTGCTAATGTGCTCTCTACTCATTTAGAAAAAAGTAGCAGGCTAAACTTATTACTTCTAGAGCCAATTCAAGAAACCGCAGACACTATTAGCGAGCAACTAAAGCTAAACTTTGCCATTACACATGTTACAACGGCCAAAGCCGCTCTTAATGCATACAATCAGCAGCAGTTTTCAATTGTGCTGCTTGATGCAACCTCTTCTAGCGCTCAAAGCTCAAGCTTATTAGTTGAAGAAATACTTCAACATAATTCTAAACAAGCCATTGTGACCATTATAGAAAGTGATGATGCCGATTACGCAGAACAGCTTTTACTCTCAGGCGTTACCGACTTTATTAGAGCACCATATGACCCTTCATTTTTAAATAAAGTGTGTGATCATGCTGCTCGCCGAGAAGACTTTATGGTCAGCTATGCAGAGTTTGCTCATAAAGTAGAGCAGTTAAGTGTTAGTGAAGTGCGTTATAAAGAGCTGTTTTCGGCGCATCAGCGTATTTTGTTACATCTAAACACCGTAGTGCTAGAGCTTGATCAGCAAGGGTTGATCCGCTTTATTAATCCCGCATGGGAAGCATTAAGTGGCTTTGGTGTAAAATCAACACTGCAACAGTCACTGAGTGATTACTGTTGTTTGGATGATCAGCAAAAGCTTACCCATACGATTAACGATATTTTAAATGGTGGCCAGCAGCAACAACAAATAGAAGTGAAGCTAAGCCATAAAAATGGCAACCTGATTTGGGTTGAGTGTCGACTTCAGTTAATTAAAAATAGCCGAAATAACGCAACGATAACGGCCACTATCGATAATATACATGAGCGAAAACAAGCAGAACTTCAGCTTCGTCATTTAGCACACCACGACCCACTAACAGGCTTACATAATCGCTATTACTTTGACCAGCAACTCAACAAAATATGCCAAGATAAGTACACTTACGAAGGTATAGAACATGCTGTTATATATATTGACCTTGACCACTTTAAAATAATTAATGACAGCAAAGGGCACCATCAGGGCGATATTGTACTAAAAGAAGTGGCGCA
Source organism: Pseudoalteromonas sp. S3178 (assembly GCF_005886985.1). Taxonomy (NCBI): domain Bacteria; kingdom Pseudomonadati; phylum Pseudomonadota; class Gammaproteobacteria; order Alteromonadales; family Pseudoalteromonadaceae; genus Pseudoalteromonas; species Pseudoalteromonas sp. S3178. The sequence goes on from NZ_PNCW01000004.1 coordinate 50,719, forward strand.
GCTATTTAAAGCGAATATTGGCGATGATCACCTAGTATGTCGAATTGGCGGGGACGAGTTTGCAGTGATCCTCACCGATATAAACTTACTTGACGCTCACCTTATTGCTGAAGGTGTGTGTAGCGCCATAGAAAAGCATTCATTTAAATCAGAAGATCAAATATACACAATTAGCTGCTCTATTGGTTTGACTCAAATAACGCCACAAAATTGCGACCCTAATGAATGCTTAAAACAAGCTGATATTGCGCTATATATTGCTAAAAACTTAGGGCGAAATTTAGTACATTGCTACTCAAAAGAGGATGCACAAAACAACACTTTGCAATCTGGGCTCGAGTGGGGGCACGAAATTAGACAAGCCCTAAAACAAGACCAAATAGAACTACACTACCAACCTATTTGGGACTTTAAAGAAAACAAAGTAGCCTACTTCGAAGCACTACTTCGTTTAAAACATAATGGTGAGCTGATTTACCCTAATCAATTTATCCCCTCATTAGAAATGCTAAACGATACATTTATGATGGACCAATGTGTTGTACGTAATGCTATTGCTTGCGTTGCAAAACACCCTGAGCTTAATCAAGTTGCAATTAACCTATCGGCACAATCATTTTTAGATGAGCGCTTATTACCTTTAATCGAATCAAACCTAGAGAAATACCAAGTACCACCAACGCGCATAATTTTTGAGATCACCGAGTCAGCGAGTATCAATAATTTAAAAGCAACGCGTAAAATGATAGAAAAGCTCAATAAACTTGGCTGTCACTTCTCTATTGATGACTTTGGTACAGGCTTTAGCACCTTTAACTATTTAAAACAGTTACCAGCTCAGCACGTAAAAATTGACGGCTCGTTTGTAAGCGACATGCTTAACGACCCTATAGATTTGGCACTCGTTAAGGCTATAAACGATATAAGCCGCTCCTTAGACAAACGCTCTGTTGCTGAATATGTTGAAAATAAAGAGATATTTTTTGCCCTAAAAGAGATAGGCGTAGATTATGGCCAGGGTTACTTTATTGCCCGCCCAATACCTGTTGAAAAAATTAAAGATGAGCTTGAAAAAATCTCAAAAAATAAAACGTTTTACCAACAATAAGCTAGCTACTAATAAACAAAATTGAACAATTTTAAGCATTTTATTACTATCAATTTTACCTTTCTTGCCTATACTTTCAGTATCACATAAATGATGTCGCGTTATTTTGTGTATTTCACTTTAAAAACATGACATTACCTTTTTGATGACGTAGTACTGTCGTTTATAGTGGCTTTTAAAGCGATTTAGCTTTTAAGGAGAAAGGTATGACACAGCTAGTTATATTATTACTGATTATACACTTTGCAATTGCGTATCAATGTTATCGATACGCACATATCAAAGGCTACCCCGTTAAAGTATTTACAACATTAGGCTGCGTGCCCTACTTTAACTTAGTGGTTTGGATTTATTTATTATTTTTACCAGAGCTTGAGCCCTTCGACAGCCATGTGCAAAATCAAAAGCAGCCATTATAGGCTGCTTTTTGCATTATTTTAGCTCTAAATAATCTAAGCTACATTGGCGCTTTAAAAACACCTCTAGCTGTTGGCTAAATAGCCTAAAGTCGCGAATTCGACCCGTGGTTTTGCGCCATAGAATACCAATATCTCGATAGGCATCGCTTGGCGATGGCGTTGCAACCATATCTTTATTCTCAAGTATTCCAGCATTAATTGCCATTTGAGGTAAAAATGTCACGCCGAGTTGATGCTCAACCATACTGAGTAATGTATGTAAGCTTGCAGCTTCAAAAGGGTTAATACAGCTTGCACGATTTAAATGGCATGCACTTAGCGCATGCCCCGTCATACAATGCTCTCGCTCTAATAAAAACACACTTGCATCAGGCAATAAATTAAAATCCTCAACGCCTTTTGCTTGCGTGTAATCTTTGTGGTGCACTAAGCTAAAATGGTCTTTCGCCAAAATTTGAGTATGGAATTTTTCAGTTTGATACGGCAATGCAAGTAATGCTAAATCAATATGTCCATGCTCTAGCTTATCAAGTAACTTGTCACTGGTATCTTCAACGAGTACTAGCTCTAAATCACAAAAGGTTTGCTTGCAAAAATGATACAAAGGCGCAGCTATAAAACTTGCGATAGTAGGTATAACCCCCACGGTTAACTTACCACTAAGTGGTGTTAAAAAGCTTTTTGTCAGCTCTTTTAAGCTAATCGTATCATTTATTATTTTACGAGAGCGCTCAACAACCTCTTCACCAATACTGGTAAACATTAAGCTTCGGTTTTCGCGCTCAATAAGCTGGCAACCCAAAGTTTCTTCAAGGTTTTGAATTGCACTACTTAATGTAGATTGGCCAATAAAACAGGCGCTGGCAGCTCTGCCAAAGTGTTGATGTTGATGAACAGCTAATAAATATTGCAGCTGCTTAATACTTGGAAGATTAGTCATTTTTTCTTTCCACAAATAAAAAGACCCCAACACCTAGGGCGTTGAGATCTTTTCAAGCTAAAAGTCTTTGAGTACTTTTTTATTAAACCCCAAACGCGGTTCTTAGTACGTAGAAAATAACAATAGCAAGGGCAGCGCCAACTGGCAACGTAATTACCCAAGAAACTACAATGTTTCTGATAACGCCCATGTTAAGTGCACCAATACCACGTGCCATACCTACACCTAACACCGCACCAACTAAGGTTTGTGTAGTAGAGATTGGCATACCAGTACCCGATGCAATAACAACGGTAGAGGCAGCAGCTAATTCAGCAGCAAAACCACGGCTCGGTGTTAAATGTGTAATACCTTCACCAATCGTTTTAATTACTTTTTTACCTAAAATAGCAAGACCCGCAACAATACCAAAACCACCAAGAGGTAGAATCCACCATGCAATAGCGGCTTTCTTAGCTATTTCACCGTTGTTTTCAACAATATTTACAACTGCAGCTAGTGGACCAATTGCATTCGCTACATCGTTAGAGCCATGTGCAAATGCCATACAACAAGCAGTTAGTACCATTAATACCGCAAATACTTTTTCTACGTTGTTAAACTGCATTTGCTTGTCAGCTTTAGGATCGATATTTAATCGAGAAATAGCGATTTTACCAATAATAGCCACAATTACTGCTACAGCAATTGCAAGAGCATAGCCCTCTACAGAGCCAATATTAATACCTACGTGCTTTAAACCTTTTTTAATGGTTACAAGCGCCATAATAAAGCCCGCTAAGCCCATATAAAGTGGTACATAGCGTTTAGCATTTTTAAGTGGCGCATCGGTATCAAAAATTAGTTTTTGTGCGCTCATAAATATTAAGTATGCAATAAAGCCCGATATAGCTGGCGTTATAATCCAACTACCAACAATACCACCTACTTTGTCCCACTGAATTGCCTCAGTGCCTACTGCCACTAGTGCAAAACCAATAATAGCACCAATGATTGAGTGAGTAGTTGAAACAGGCCAACCCAAAAATGAAGCAATTAATAGCCAAGTACCCGCTGCAAATAACGCAGAGATCATACCTAAAACCATTAAATCAGGGAGTGCAGCAAATGGAGCAGCATCAATAATTCCTTTACGAATCGTTGATGTAACCTCACCACCGGCTAAATAAGCGCCTGCAAATTCAAAAACCATTGCAATAAAAATTGCTTGTTTGATTGTAAGTGCTTTCGAACCTACTGAAGTACCCATCGCATTAGCAACGTCGTTCGCGCCAATACCATAAGCCATAAAAAAGCCGACTGCTGCGGCAATTAAAATTAATACCGTGCCGTAAGATGCAATGATATCCATTGTGTAACCTTAATCTTTCATGTTTGAACTGATTTTAAATTAACGAGCTAACATCAGCTCAAGACGTGATCCTACGCGCTCTGCAATATCTGCAAGCTCGCCAACCCATTCAATAATTTTGTATAAAAACATTACATCAATTGGGTTTAGCTCACCTTCTACATCACGTAGTTGGCGGCGTACTTTTATTTGCATATCATCCGTGTCTTGTTCTATTGCATCCAATTCTACGAGCATTTTTTCTACTAAGGTCACTTCACGACCCTTAAAGCCCGTTTCTAGCAATTCTTCTAACTCATTAATTGCTTTAGAGGCTTGTTTAGTAGCATCTACACAGCGAGTTAAATAAGCTAAAAAGTCTGCTTGCATTACTGTAGGAATGGTCATTTCACGACCAATCACTCGTCCTGCAATATCTTTTGCTTTATTGGCAATTTTATCTTGTTGAGTTACTAATTCGAGCAGATCTGTACGTTCTACCGGCATAAATAAACCGCGCGGTAACTGTAAACGTATATCTCTTTTCATATCATCAGCTTCACGCTCTAAATTACGAATAGTTAAACGAAGCTCTTCTGCTTGTTCCCACTCTTCTTTAAATACGTGATTAAAGAAAGGTATCAAAGCTTTACTTGCTTGATGAACTTTCTTGATGTGTTCTTCCATTGGTTTGATAGGAGATTTTGCAAATACTCCTAAAAACGCGTTTGTAGGCATAACTGACCCTTTAATCAAATTGATATGCTTTGCAGCATGAATTTTACAGTATTAACCACGATTGTGAACGCTTTTTATTATTTCACCATGGCTAACAATGCATAAAGCGGCACTAAGCCGCTTTAGTAAAAAAGAATGATAGATAAAATCTTATAACGATTTTTCTATATCTTCTTGAGATGTATGACGAATATCTTTGCCGTTAACAAAATAAATTATGTATTCAGCAATGTTTTGACATCTGTCACCAATACGCTCTAACGAGCGCACAGACCACACTAAATCCATAATTTTAGGAATTGAGCGTGGATCTTCCATCATATAAGTCATTATTTGACGTGTTATCGCTTCGTATTCACGGTCAACTTTTGCATCTTCTTTGTGTACTTCAAATGCGCGTTGTACATCCATACGCGCAAATGCATCAAGTACGTCGTGTAGCATTTTTAAAACTTGGCGACCCATGTTTTCAATATTTACTAATAAGTCTTGTTGATCTTTAGTAAATGAATCAAGTGCAACTTTAGCAATTCGCTCAGCTTCATCGCCAATACGCTCTAAATCTGCAATCGTTTTTGCAATAGCTATAACTAAGCGCAAATCGCTCGCAGCAGGTTGGCGACGCGCAATAATACGCGTACATTCTTCATCAATGCTTACTTCCATCGCATTAACTTTGTAATCGTTTTGGCGCACCTTTTGTGCAAGCTCAGCATCGTTACGGCTTACAGCGTCAAGTGCACTGTTAAGTTGTTGCTCAACTAAGCCACCCATGTTTAAAACATGGTTACGTACATTTTCTAGCTCTTGGTTAAAGCGACCAGAAATATGTTTATTAATATTATGTTCCATAATTACCTTCTCTTAAATTCATCAACAACACTAAAACAGTCACTAGCCGTAACGGCCTGTAATGTAGTCTTCTGTTTTCTTTTTACTAGGCGTTGTAAATAAGGTATTTGTGTCTGAGTATTCAATCAGCTCACCCATGTACATAAAAGCGGTTTGATCAGATACACGCGCTGCTTGTTGCATGTTATGTGTCACAATAACAACGGTAAACTTGTTCTTTAAGTCGTTAATTAGCTCTTCAATAACCAAAGTAGAAATTGGATCAAGTGCCGATGTCGGTTCATCTAACAGCAGTACTTCTGGCTCAATAGCAATAGAGCGAGCAATAACTAAACGTTGCTGCTGACCACCTGATAGGCCAAATGCGCTATCGTGTAATCTGTCTTTTACTTCATCCCAAAGCGCAGCACCACGAAGAGATTGTTCTACTACTTCGTCTAATTTACGTTTTTCTTTGATGCCTTGTAAGCGTAGGCCATAAACCACATTTTCATAAATAGATTTAGGAAAAGGATTAGGACGTTGAAACACCATACCCACGTTACGACGAAGCGCTGCAACATCTACACTTTTATCGTAAATGTTTTGGCCATGCAGTAATATTTCACCTTCAATACGACAAATATCAACTAAATCGTTCATACGGTTAATACAACGAAGTAATGTTGATTTACCACAGCCCGATGGCCCGATAAACGCGGTTACCTGCCCTTTTGGGATATTCATATTAACGTTACTTAATGCTTGTTTATCACCATAGTAAAGATCAAGATTTTTAATCTCTAACGCTTTTTGATCGTCAGTTAAGTTTTCTAGGTCTAATTTTTGACCTATATTAGCTTGGTTTACTTGTGGAGCGACTGTAATCATGTTTGTTACCTATAAAATCTTTACTAATTAGTGTTCAAGCGATCTAAATTTTTCACGTAAGTGATTACGTATACCAATCGCAGTTATGTTGAGGGTAATAATCACCGACACTAATAAAAAGGCCGTTGCATATACCAGCGGACGCGCCGCTTCAACATTAGGGCTTTGAAAGCCTACATCGTAAATATGAAAGCCTAAGTGCATGAACTTTCTATCTAAGTGAAAATATGGGAAGTTTCCATCAAGTGGTAATGTAGGGGCCATTTTTACAACGCCTACCAACATAAGTGGTGCAACTTCACCGGCCGCTCGAGCAACTGCAAGTATTAAACCTGTCATTATTGCTGGGCTTGCCATAGGAATAATTATACGCCATAAGGTTTCAACTTTAGTTGCACCAAGCGCTAACGAACCATCACGTACCGTACTTGGGATTCGCGATAAACCTTCTTCCGTTGATACAATAACAACCGGTAGAGTAAGAATAGCTAATGTAAGCGCAGACCACATAACACCTGGCGTACCAAATACTGGTGTAGGTGATGCCTCAGGGTAGAACAACTGATCTAAGCTGCCACCTAACATATATACAAAAAAGCCCAGTCCAAATACACCGTAAACAATAGAAGGTACACCCGCAAGGTTAATTACCGCTATACGAATCATCTTAGTCACTGCGTTTTTAGCGGCGTACTCGTGTAAGTATATTGCTGCTACCACACCAAAAGGCGTTACGATTACAGCCATTAACATAACCATAAATACAGTACCAAATATAGCAGGGAATACACCGCCTTCGGTATTTGCTTCACGTGGGTCGTCTGATACAAACTTACCTAGTTGCACAAAGTAATGACCAAGCTTTGCAAAAAAGCCCATATCGTTTGGAAACCAAACATCAAGTACTTGATACATCGGAATAGTAACCACTTCACCGCGCATATCTTTTACAGTTACATGGTCTCGTTTGGCTTGCTTACGTAGTGCAAATAAATCTTTTTCAAGCACTGCATATTCTGCACGTAAATCCGCTCGTGCTTGAACAAGCTCAGCTACACGTTCATCTGTTAATGCGTCATCAAGCAAGTAACCTTTTTCTTTTAAACGAAGACGCTCAAGCTCATAGTTTATATGACCAATGTCACCATTTTGTAAATCAAGCGCTTCATCGTTTAAATCTACAGCGCGCTCTACAAGTTCATGTAGGGCTTCAATTTTATCGCCTGCAACTGGTTTACCATCTTTAATTACACTTTCAACGTAACCATAAAAGTTACCATTTTTACTACGCTCAAATACAGCAAGCGTTGCCGGCGTTGTTTTATTTGTAATGTCGGTTTCTAATATCCAACGAAAATCTAAATCTACGTATTCACGGTTACCCGTTTTGATAAGTAGACGCTCTACTTCGTCTTTTTTGAACCCACTTACATCAATACCTGTAGCCGCTAAGCGTGCTTTTGGTACTAATTCACGGTCGTAAATTTCGCCTATTACGGTTTGTTTTGAAATAGATCCTTCAAGCTCAAACTGTACAACTTCAGAAGGCCAGAAAAAACTTAACCCTTTCCAGGCTATCATTGCTAATAAACCTAAAACCGAAATCAAGCTGATGCTCACTGCACCACCTGTCATCCAAATCCAAGGAGAACCAGACTTAAACCACTGCTTTACCATGTCGTGTCTCTCCACTTACATTGAGCTGTATTTTTCACGCAGTTGCTGACGAACAAACTCAGCCACTGTGTTGAAAATAAAGGTGAATATGAATAGTACAAAGGCCGCTAAGAACAATATTCTATAGTGCGAGCTGCCAACTTCTGACTCTGGCATTTCTACTGCAATGTTTGCTGCAAGCGTACGCATACCTTGGAAAATACTCCAATCCATAATAGGTGTGTTACCAGTAGCCATTAATACAATCATGGTTTCACCCACTGCACGGCCAAGTCCCATCATTACAGCAGAGAAAATACCAGGGCTTGCTGTAAGAAGTACCACACGTACAAGTGTTTGCCACTGCGTTGCACCTAGCGCAAGCGAGCCATTTGATAAGTGCTTAGGTACACTAAATACGGCATCTTCAGCAATCGAAAATATAGTAGGAATAACGGCAAAGCCCATCGCAATACCAACAACTAATGAATTACGTTGGTCAAACGTCATACCAAGCTCATTTGTTAAGTATTGACGTACATTGCCATCAAACATCCAAAGCTCTACCGTTTCGCTCATCGCGAACGAGAACCAACCAATTAATAAAACAACCGGAATCAGTAGTATTGAATGTGAACCTTCAGGGATTTTATGACGAATACTCGACGGAAGTTTAGTCCAACCCAATGCGGTAGCTAAAATACCAAGCGGCAACAATACCAGCAGCCCGACGATAGCCGGTAAGTGCTCTTCAATTAATGGAGCTAACCAAAGCCCCGCTAAAAAGCCTAAAATAACTGTAGGAAGAGCTTCCATTATTTCAACTGTAGGCTTAACTACTTTACGCAGCTCGCTCGACATAAAGTAAGCCGTATAAATAGCGGCAGAAAGCGCAATAGGTACTGCAAACAACATAGCGTAAAGCGCTGCTTTTAACGTACCAAACGAAATTGGTACTAATGAAAATTTAGATTCAAAGTCATCACTTGCCGAAGTTGACTGCCAAATATAGCCCGGCTCAGGATAACCTTCGTACCACACTTCTTGCCATAAAGCAGACCAAGTCACTTCTGGGTGCTCATTATGAATTTCAAGTACAGTTAATTTGTTATCAGCAAGTATAAGCGCTGCGTTTGAACGCGGTGCAATTGCAAAGTTTTCTATAGCGCCTTCACTTACTTTCCCTTGCCACAGTTTTGCTTCGCTGGTTGTGTAATAAACACCTAGCTCACCATTACTGCTCGTAGTAAAGAAAGTACGACGGTAAAACTCAGTAAATACATTGAGCTTGCTTTGCTTAGTTGTTTCAAACGAACGTATTTTTTGATATTCACGTCCCGCATCTGTATTTACTTCAAACCACTGCGACACTTCACCGTTATCATTTGCAAGCATTAACGAGTTTGCACCCGCAAGAAGCTGTGCTGATACTATATTTGCGTTTTCTTCATTCGCTGAAAGTAACTGTATCTGCTCTACGTCATCTGGGTATCGCGTATCATAAACATAAATTTGATTAGCTGAACGAACAAAAGTCCGTGTTGTATCCGGCGAAATTAATAGCTCATCAACACGGCCTTCAATGTTTAGCTCGGTACGCTCTACAACCCATTCAACTTCACCGGTAAACATGTTTTCTTCAGCAACAAAGCTGCTAAACAATACGCGCTTGTCTTCGGTAAGTGCTACAACGGCTGTTTTGTCTTCGTAATGGCTAAATGCAAAGCGCTTAATAGCGCCACCTTGCTCGTCAACTTCAAGTGCCATTTCTCCAAGCGGAAAATCTAAACGAGGTGTTAGTTTGCGCTCGTTATTTGGAAAGGTAACCAAAAATTTAGGTGCAACAACCATTACGCTGCCGTTTTCTAAACCATACGCATAATGCCCCTGAAAAGGAGCGCTGGTTGCAAAACTAGTAGCATCGCTTGGTAATTGCGCATCAAGTGTTTTGAGCTTTTTACCAAAACTGCCTGAGTCAACACTGTAAAAATCAACTTGCCCTTGCTTACTTAGTAAGTAGGCAACTTCAGTTTGCTCTTCAACACCTAAACCTGCAATTTGCTGCGAGTTAGTTACATTGAAGCTGTCGCGCTTTTCTACTTTTGCTGATTCAAAAATTGGCTGAACTACATAAAGAAGGTAGAAAAATATCAATAGCAGCGCTATTAATACCATTACCCCACCTGCGGTTATGCCAAATTTGGCAAACCGATCTTTAAATAGACGGCTTCGATCCGTATTAAAAGTCGGTTTATTCGGATTTGAAGTCATCAAAACACCCTTTAATCTTAACGTTGGCGAAATTATATTTCATCAAGATGACAGTAATGTTACAGCGGTAACATTTAAGCTCTCAAATTAGGGCATTAAGATATAAACTAACCAAATGGTCAGTTTATTTAAAATTAGTTCCTTAAGAGTGAACTAAATTGTGAAATAATTGGACAAAGCATTTATCGGGGTCAATACTTAAAACGTACCTAATAAATAGCAATAGCAATGGGTTGAGCATTTTTAATGTGTTTAAAGTAGTAGGCAGGTTTATACTTTGTGCCCATTGTTAATAGCAAAAAATATATTTTGACAACAGAGTTTTTCACACACACTTAATGCCTTTGCATTTACTTTTTTGGGGCTTAAATAAGAGAATTATTTATGAAGCAGTTGGTTATAACGATTTTAGGGCAAGATCGCCCTGGTTTAGTAGAGAGTATCTCATCAGTCGTATTAGAAAATCATGGTAACTGGCTTAGTAGTAATTTAAGTCATTTACTAGGGCACTTTGCAGGCATTATACAACTTGAAGTTGCTGAGGAGCACTTTCAATCATTACAAAATGCACTTAATTCACTACCAAAATTAGATGTAAAGATAGAAACAGGTAATACCGAAGTAGAACCAAGTGCACTTGAGCAGCTTAACTTAGTTATTACGGGCAACGACCGCCCAGGCATTGTGCAAGAGCTCGCAAGTGTAATTCGTCATAAAGGCGCTAACATTACACATTTAAATTCAAGGCAACAGAGTGCCCCTAATTGGGGAGTGCCGATATTTAGTGCCGTTGCCACTGTAACCTTGCCTAGTGGAATGGATAAAGACGAAGTAATTTACGCACTTGAAGCTATTACTAGCGATTTAATTGTTGACGTAGAAGAACCATAATCCCCTCTATGCGTGTCACAAATGTGACACGCATGTCATGTTAATGTCATTAATCTGCACTATATTTTATTCTGCACCTAATTATGGAATAAAGTATGAACGCCCATACCGAACAAACTCAAGCCCTTGAGTATTTTGCTAAAGAGCTAAGTTGGCTTTCGTTTAACGAACGCGTATTGCAAGAAGCAAAGGACAAAAACAATCCAATAATTGAACGCATGCGTTTTTTAGGCATTTTTTCTAATAACCTTGATGAGTTTTTTAGGGTGCGTGTTGCCGATGTGAAGCGTCGTATTTTATTAAATAAACTTCCCGATGCTAATTTTGAAGAAGACGAAGTACTTCTAAGCCAAATACAAAAAAAAGTATTGCAGCTTGGTAAAAAATTTAATCAAATTCATCAACAAATTTTGAACGACCTAACCACTCATAATATTCATGTAGATCGCCCCGAAAAGCTGACTGAGTTTCACTCAAATTGGCTAAAAAACTATTTTCACGACAACGTATTACAGCATATATCCCCGATTCTACTCGACGAAAATAAAGATTATTCTGATTACATAAACGATACAATGACTTACCTTTTTGTAGAAATGAGCGATGAAAAAAGTCACTTTGCTATGCTTGAAGTACCTACAGATCGGGTTCCTCGCTTTATAATTTTACCGCCAGAAAAAACTCGCCGTCGTAAAACAATAGTGATGCTAGATGACGTAATCTCATATTTTTTAAATGATGTATTTAGTAACTTTTTTAACTTTGAAACTATTCAAGGGCACGCAATAAAATTAACCCGCGATGCCGAATATAATCTTGATGATGAATTAGAAGAGGGCTTGCTTGATAAAATGTCTAAGGGCCTAAAGCAGCGTATTTATGCAGAGCCAGTGCGCCTTGTATACGACGAAGCGATGCCTGAAAGCATGTTAAAAGTAATGAAAAAACGTCTAAATGTGACTCACCACGATGCACTTATTCCAGCTGGGCGCTATCGTAACTTTAGAGACTTTATAGCCTTTCCAAATGTTGGCCGCCAATACCTTGAAAACAAACCGCTACCGGCACTACAAAGCACTGCTTTTAACAAACACACAAGTGTATTTGACGCCATAACCGAGCAAGATGTATTACTTTACTACCCATATCATACATTTAATCATTTACTAGAGTTTGTGCGTCAAGCAGCGTTTGACCCTGTAGTGACGCAAATTAAAGTAAATATTTACCGCGTTGCAAGTAAATCACGGCTTATATCTTCACTTATCAATGCAGCAAAAAATGGCAAAAAAGTAACCGTAATGGTTGAGCTTAAAGCCCGTTTTGATGAGCAAAATAATATTGAGTGGGCAAAAGTGCTAAGCAGTGCGGGCATAAAAGTGATTTTTGGTATTCCTGCGCTTAAAGTGCACAGTAAGCTGTGTATTATTCATCGCAAAGAAAAAAATAAAATAGTGAAATACGCGCACATAGGCACTGGGAATTTTCACGAAAAAACAGCAAAAATTTACACCGACTTTAGTCTTTTCACTAAGCATACCGGGATTTGTGAGGAATGCGATAGTGTATTTAAATTTATAGAAAGCAGCTATAAGCCATTCAATTTTGAATATCTCATGCTCTCTCCCGTTAATGCGCGCGATATGCTGCTGGATTTAATCGATAAAGAAATCCAGCATGTAGAAAACGGCAACCCCGGTAAAATCACTGTAAAAATAAATAACTTAGTTGATAAACAGCTTGTTGATAAGCTTTATTACGCCGGCCGCAGAGGCGTTAAAATACGCATCATTGTTCGTGGTATGTGCTCGTTAATATCAGGCATTGCTAAGTTTAGTGACAATATAAGAGTAATAAGTATTGTAGATCGCTTTTTAGAGCACCCTAGAGTCATGGTATTTGGTAATAACGGTGACGACAAAGTATATATTTCGTCTGCCGATTGGATGACACGTAACCTAGATCATCGCGTTGAAGTGGGCGTACCAATTTTAGATGCTCGATTAAAATGGCTCATTATTGATATTTTAGAGCTACAATTTAAAGACCGCACTAAAGCACGGCTAATCGACAGCGAGCAAAAAAATGCGTATGTAAGACGCGGAAACAGAAAAAAAATACGCTCGCAAATTGCAATTTACGACTATCTAAAAAAATGGGAACACAATTATAATAATGAATGATCACCCCTCAATAGCAGCCGTCGATTTAGGCTCAAATAGCTTTCATTTAGTGGTTGCTCGCGAAGTTGATGGCACATTACAAATTCTGCATAAAGAAAAGCAGCGTGTATATTTAGCAGATGGCCTAGATGATAAATTTAGGCTCAGCCAGCAAGCAATTGATCGAGCCTTAATTGTGCTTAAGCAGTTTGCAAAAACGCTACAAGACTTCCCTGCCTGCAACGTAAAAGTAGCAGCAACTTATACTTTTCGCAGAGCTAAAAATATTCATGCCTTTTTAACGCAGGCCAATAAAGTATTTCCTTTTCATATTGATGTAATTGCAGGGCAAGAAGAGGCACGGCTCATTTATCAAGGGGTTGCTCATTATGTACATAACGAAGATAACCGTCTTGTTATTGATATAGGCGGCGGTAGTACAGAACTTATAGTTGGTAAGCATTTTAAACATAAACTACTTACAAGCCGTAATATGGGATGCGTTAGTTACACAAATCAATTTTTTAGTGACGGCATCATAAACGCTAAGCGCTTTAATAAAGCTGAAATAAAAGCAGAACAAGAAATAGAAGCTATTTTTGCCAATTATGTATCACAGGGCTGGAAAAGCGTTATTGGTACCTCAGGAACTATTAAATCGATATTGGCTATGGTGAGCGCTCAAAACCCTCATCAACCTTGTATAACTTACGACGATTTATTTACCCTGAAACAACAATTTATAAAAGCAAAAAAAATTGATAATTTAGAAATTGAGGGACTAACACCAGAACGTCAGCAAAGTATGTGTGGCGGACTTGCTATTTTAATTGCTATTTTTAGAGAGTTTACAATCACCGAGCTAACTTACAGTGATTTTTCACTGCGAGAGGGATTGCTTCATGAAATGCAGCAAAAGTTAGCTGACAAAGATATACGCAGTAATACCATAAATAATGTTAGCGACAGATACACAGTAGATAAAGCTCACGCGACACGGGTTTCAGATACCGCTATTTGGCTCTATGATCGCTTAAAATCCCCTTGGCAGCTTAACAATAAAGACGATGTTGCTTTACTCATTTGGGCAGCAAAACTACACGAAATTGGCTTATCTATTAACTCATCAGGTATTAATAAGCACAGTGCTTATATTGTTGCTAATAGCCAGTTACCGGGCTTTACACAGCAAGAGCAGCTAATACTCAGCTCACTTATTCGTTTTTATCGTAAAAAAATTAAACTTGATGAGCTTTCTGAATTTATAACTATTTCTCAGCAGCAAGTTCTTAAGCTTATTACTATTTTACGTTTAGCGATTTTATTTAATCAAAAACGACAAGTTAGCCAAAAACCAAATATGGAAATTAGCGCAAATAGTACCGGGTTATTTATAAAGTTTTGCGATAACTACCTTCAGGAGCATACCCTACTGCAAGCCGATTTAGAGCTAGAACAACGCTATTTAAAAAAGGTCGGAATAGCGCTTAACTGCTCATAAGCCAACAAAAGTAGGGTGAGTCACCCTGCTTTTGTTGCTACATATCCATATGGCGATTTGTGCTTTGCATCATTTGCTTTAAGCCTTGCTCTTCCAGCTCTAATATTTGCTCAAGCTTTTCTTGACCGTTATCAGTTTCGGCGCGCTCTAATAAATATTTATATAGCTCTATCACCTTTTGATGCTGGCTCGATAAGTAGTTTTGAATTACTTTTTCATCAAACTGCTGATCTTTACTAATATCTTCAAACGTGATCAGATCAGGGTTTTCTGCAAAGTATTCATAACTATAAGTATCTAGAGTATTAATTTCGGTAATAGCTTTAAAGCCCACTAAATCCTCAGCAAGCTTTTTTTCATAACTTAGGTAATAGTCCACCAGCATCGCGTTATGTTCATCAAGTATATCTTTTACGCTATAAAAATTTGCCGCCATTTGTGTGTGAAATAAAACGGTCCAATCGTACACTTCTTTAATTGTTTTAACTTGCATGTGCGTTCCTTACTAAGTTGACTGTACTACTTTGTTGCGTAAAACATGCCAACTAAAAAAGCAATTAAAAACAAAAGCTTAAACTTAAGAAAAATAATAATGAATCATTTAATAGAACAACTTACAAATTATAGGTAATTTTTATAGAGCAATGCTTTAGTAACCTGAGCCTAGCTACAAGGCGCAGATCAGGTTAAAAAATAATACATTGCTCTATTACTTCGTTATTTAAGCCCTTGCTTGCGCCATAATAAGTAAACGGCAGGAATAACAACCAAGGTAAGGGCAATTGCGCTTATCATGCCGCCAACCATAGGCGCTGCAATTCGGCTCATTACTTCGCTGCCAGTACCTGTGCCATACAGTACTGGGAGTAAACCTATAATTATAGTTGCAACCGTCATCATTACTGGGCGCACCCGCAGCCCTGCGCCTTCAATAATTGCTTGTTGTAACTGTATTAAACTAAGCGGCTTACCTATTTGCTCAGCTTCTAAGGATTTTTCTTGATAGGCCTGATTTAAATACACCAACATAATTACGCCAATTTCAACGGCAACACCGGCTAAGGCAATAAAACCCACACCTACTGCTACCGAAAAGTTAAATCCCTCTAAATACATTAACCATATGCCGCCAATCATCGCTAGTGGCAACGTAGCCATAATAATAGTCACTTCAGCAAAGCTTCTAAAATTAAGGTAAAGCAATACAATAATAATCGCTAAAGTAAGCGGTAATACGTAAGTAAGTTTGTCTTTAGCTCGCTGCATGTATTCGTACTGCCCAGCCCATGCAATAGAATAACCAGCAGGCAATATTAAGTGCTTATTTAATACTTGCTGAGCATTTTGTACGTAAGTGCCAATATCAACACCGTCAATATCAATAAGCGCCCAACCATTTACACGTGCATTTTCGCTTTTTATACCAGGCGGACCATCTTCAATAAATACATCTGCTACATCAGCAAGTGCTATACGCTGCCCAGAAGGAGTTACAATAGGTAACAACATTAGTTCTTCTGGCGAGTCTCTGTATGCTTGCGGATAACGCAAATTAACAGGGTAGCGCTCTTGCCCCTCTACGGTTTGAGTTACGTTTGTACCGCCAATAGCCGTTGCAACGACTTGCTGTACATCGCTAATATTTAAACTATAACGAGCGGCTTTTTCTCGGTTTATGTCTACTTTAATGTAACGTCCACCAGCTACTCGCTCAGAGTAAACCGATGCAGTGCCTGGCACATCTTTTAATAGCACTTCTATTTGTTGACCAATTTTTTGAATTTCACTCAACTTTGGCCCAGCCACTTTAATGCCTACCGGGGTTTTAATACCTGTTGCAAGCATATCAATACGCGTTTTAATTGGCATAACCCACGCATTTGTTAGCCCGGGAAATTTAACCAAACCATCGAGTTCTTTTTTAAGTTTTTCAAGAGTCATCCCCTCGCGCCACTCATTTTTTGGCTTTAATTGAATAAACGTTTCAATCATCGTAAGCGGCGCTGGGTCGGTCGCTGTTTCGGCGCGGCCCACCTTCCCAAATACCGATTTAACCTCTGGCACAGTGGCAATTAACTTATCGGTTTGCTGTAAAATTTCACGGGCTTTACCTATCGATAAACCAGGGTAAGTAGTGGGCATATACATTAAATCGCCCTCATCAAGCGGGGGGATAAATTCACTTCCCATTTTATCTAGCGGATAAAAGCCTATAACAGCCACCACGCAGGCAAGTAGCAAAGTTACTTTAGGAAACTTAAGTACTTTATTTAGCAGCGGCTTATACGCCATAACTAATAAACGATTTACTGGATTCTTTTTCTCCTCCAGCACCTTTCCACGTATAAAGTAACCCATTAACACCGGCACTAAGGTAATTGCAAGCCCCGCAGAGGCGGCCATTGCATAGGTTTTAGTGTAAGCCAACGGTGCAAACATACGCCCTTCTTGCGCTTCTAAAATAAATACCGGCATAAAGCTGACGGTAATAATTAATAAACTAAAAAATAATGCAGGGCCCACTTCACTCGCCGATTTAGCCACAACTTCCCAGCGGTTTTCGTTGGTAAGGGGCGTTTTTTCCATATGCTTGTGCATATTTTCAATCATGACGATAGCACCGTCAGTCATTGCGCCTATCGCTATTGCAATTCCCCCTAACGACATAATGTTGGCGTTAATACCTTGCCAATACATAATAATAAACGCAGTTAAAATACCTAGTGGCAAGGTAATAATGGCCACCAAAGATGAGCGCACATGAAACAAAAACACCACACATACCAACGCAACTACAATCAGCTCTTCAATTAATTTACTGGTTAGGTTATCAATCGCGTTATTTATTAAGTTGGAGCGATCGTACACAGGGATTATTTCAACGCCCTCTGGTAATCCCTTTTTGAGTGATTCTAACTTTGCTTTTACTAATTCAATTGTTTTTTGTGCATTTTCTCCATAACGCATAATAACTATGCCGCCAGTTACTTCGCCTTCTCCATTTAGCTCGGCTATACCGCGGCGCATTTGCGGCCCCAACCGTATGTCGGCTACATCTCGCAATTGCAGCGCAGTACCATTAGCGTTTACACCAAGGGGAATAGCTTCTAAATCGGCTACACTTTTTATATAGCCGGTGCTTGTTACCATGTATTCAGCTTCTGCCATTTCTACCACAGAGGCGCCCATTTCTTGATTGCCTTGCTTTATAGCCGTTTGAATTAAGCTAAGCGGAATACCATATGCGCGTAACTTATCAGGCTCTACATTTACTTGATATTGCTTAACCATGCCACCTACGGCTGCAACTTCTGACACCCCCTGCACGGTTTGTAATTCAAACTTTAAAAACCAATCTTGCAAGCTTCTTAATTGGCTAATGTCATGCTTATTTGTTTTATCAACCAGTGCATATAAGTAAATCCAACCAACACCCGTTGCATCGGGGCCAAGCTCTGCATTAGCCGTTTCTGGCAGGCGTTTGGCTACTTGGCTTAAGTATTCTTGCACGCGGCTTCGCGCCCAATACAAGTCGGTTTTTTCGTCAAAAATAACGTAAACGTACGAGTCACCAAAAAACGAAAATCCTCTTACTGTTTGCGCCCCTGGCACAGAAAGCATCGCTGAAGTTAGCGGGAATGTAACTTGGTCTTGCACAACTTGAGGGGCTTGCCCGGGATACGAGGTTTTAATAATCACCTGCACATCAGATAAATCAGGCAGCGCATCTACAGGAGTATTTTTTACTGCATATAACCCTCCCCCCATGAGTATTAATGTAAGCAACAACACAAAAAAGCGATTGCTAACAGACCAGCGAATAATGGCAGTTATCATAATGGCTCCTAGTGAGAACTATATTGCATAGTAGAGTGGCTATTTGGCTTTGCGATTTTTATCTCTGTAATCACAAATTCATCGTTAATAATGCTAAACGTAAAATTAATATACTGAGCATGTTTAAGCAGGCTAATATCTACCTCTGCCGATAATATAAAATCCATTGTGGCAGGCTCTCGATTCCATTTGGGTATGGCCTCACGACTAATATTAATTACACGGCTTTGTAAGTTTATTGCGTTAATAGTACCGTTAACTGTGGCTGTTTGTGGCTGCATAGTTGCCTTCATATCCATATCCATACCCGAGTGTGAACTAGAGTCTAAATTAGGCATTTGCATTCGCTTAAAGTCAGAGCTTTTACTCGACTCAGAATCAATTAAAAACTGCGCCGAGGTAACAACCGTATCGCCCTCTAAAACGCCCGATAAAATAACGGCTTCGGTACTATTAATGTGCCCAACATCTACTTGCACCGATTTAAATCTCCCCTCTCCCTTTGCGATAACAACTCGGTTTTGATGCTGAGTACGAATAACCGCTTCTTTTGGTACAGTGAGACGAGCTTTACTCGCGCTTGAATGAATGCTTACTTGTGCAAACATATTAGGTTTTAAACGGTGATCTTTATTATTAAATCTGAGTCTTACACGCAAAGTCCGGTTTTTAGCATCAAGCGCGGGGTAAATGTAATCTACTTTGCCTTGCCACTTTTCTCCCTTTAAATAATCAAGGGTCATAGTAACCGGTAAGCCAACACTCACTTGCTCGGCTTGACGCTCAAATACCTCCGCCTCTACCCACACTTCATCTAACTGAGCAATACTCATCATTGATGTACCTGGTTTTACAAAAAAACCTTCTCGTACATTTAGCTCATCAACCACGCCACTTTCACGGGCGTAAAATGTAATGTTTTGCATTACTTTTTTATTATTTTGAAGACGCTGTATAAACCCATCAGACACATTTAACGATTCTAAACGTGCTTTTGCTGCCCTTATTAGCACCGTATTATTACGGTTTACTGCTAGTAAAAACTCTTCTTGAGCGTTCACTAATTGAGGGGAATATAAGGTATACAAAGGCTCACCCGCTTTAACTTGTGCGCCTTGTGCTTTTACAAATAAAGTTTCTAACCACCCTTCTACTCGTGGATGAATATGAATTAACTGATCTTGGTTGTACTGTACATATCCCACTGTATTAATATCGCTTTGTAGGGTTTTTAGCTGCACCTTACTGGTTCTTACGCCCAAGTTATTAACTACCTCTGGTGAAATAGTTACCGTACCAGGACTACTATTAGCATCATCTTTATAAACAGGTACTAAATCCATCCCCATAGGCGAAAGCCCCGGCTCATCGCGTTTATAATTACTATCCATTGGCGCAACCCAATAAAGTGGCTCTTTTGAGGCATATTGCTGCTCATCAGCTGCAGAGCTATCTATTAAAAACTGCTGCATTATCGCCAAAACACCCGCCCCTACAGCGCCCGCTATAAGTAGTTTTAAATTAGTATTCATTGGTATCTCCTACTTGCTCGGCCATTACTTGGGTATCTAAACTACTTGCATAGTAATTAAGGCGGGCAGTAATAATTTGCTGATCTACGGTAATATTTAATGCATCTATTTTGGCGTTTAGTTCACTAATACGCGCACGCATTACCTCAGAAAAATCACCATCATCGCGGGTATAAGCATTTAGCGTAGCTTGGGCTTGCTCTGCGACTTGTGGCAACAACGTGTTTTTATAAAGCAGCTCACGTTTTTTTAGCCGTGCTAATTGGCTGTACTCTTTAAAGTACATCCCCTTTAGTTTTTGAAGAGCAACCAGCTTTTGTGTTTTAGTTGCCTCTGCGGTTGCAATAGCGGCTTTAACTTGCTGATCTTGTCTGTTATCGGTAAATAATGGCAAATCGATACTCAACCCGACTGAGAGTAAGTCAGCTCGCGATTCTCCCACA
This sequence comes from Pseudoalteromonas sp. S3178, assembly GCF_005886985.1. NCBI lineage: Bacteria > Pseudomonadati > Pseudomonadota > Gammaproteobacteria > Alteromonadales > Pseudoalteromonadaceae > Pseudoalteromonas > Pseudoalteromonas sp. S3178. The sequence goes on from NZ_PNCW01000004.1 coordinate 71,269, forward strand.
GGCGTATCATCTCGATAACCATAACCCACATTAACGCCCACTTGAGGCCTGTAACTTTGCTTAGCAAGGGTAACTTCTATTTGTTTAGCCATTACTGTTTTTTCTATAGCAACAATTGCAGGGTGAGCCATTAAAAGCGGTATTAACTGGTTAAATTCTAACTGTGAAAAATCAATTAAGGGGGTCGTTTTAATAAAGTCACTATTAAGCGGCTGCATTAACATTTGCATAGGTAGCCACTGCGCAAGGCGACTTTTAGCACCTTCAAATTGCTGCTCAAGCGAAATTAGCTTATCTTCAAGGCGGGTAAGCTCTAGTTGTGCACGAATAATATCTTGCTGGCGGGTTTTACCTAACGTACTTGCGTAACTTGCCTCTGTTATTTCTATTAGCTGAGTAAACAAGCCTTTGTCTTGCTTAATTAGGTCAATACTTCGTTGTGCACGATAAGCATTTAACCATGCCTCCGTAATAATTGCTTTAACTTGAGCAAGCCTATCGGCGCGTTGCCAAGGATACTGCTGCGCTAATTGAGTTAACGCTTTTGTTTGTAAGGCTAGGCTATCACCACGACTAAATTTTTGGCTTAAATCTACTTTTAGCTGCGTCATCCCTTCTTGATCAAACGCATAACCATTCGTTGGTAAATTTAATAACCCAACCGTTAAAACGGGATCTGGAAGGCTGCCCGCAGCAATACTTTTTGACACAGTAGCCGCTTGCATTTCGCTGCTGACTTTAAGCCATGGCTCATTGGTAAGTGCATAATTTAGCGCCTGCGCTAAGCTAAGCTTTTGGGCTGGTATGGGTGAATTTTGTGTTTGAAAATCAAAGGTACTTTGCGCTTTAGCTACCGTACTTAAAAGCACAGTACTACATAATATTATTTTAAAGTTTATAACGAGGTTCATTACCTACTCCGGCCTAAATAAAGAAAACAAAAGTCTTATTTCAAGGCAGAAAAGGTGATTAGCGGTTTTTGAAGCTCAAATATCTAAATTTTAAATACACCTATCCTGCAGTTAAGCAAACATAGGAGGTCGGTAAAGTGAGCGGGGTATCGTAATTTGTGTAGAAGGTACGCTTATACTCACCTTCTCAGAGCCAAGTAAGGTAACACTAAATAGGCTTTCAACATTAAGCATTGAGTTAGCAGCGCAGCCGCTCATAGGGCATTTGCATTCATTTTTAGGGGTGCTTTCGTTATCACAACAATCCATCTGCATCATGTTATGAGGCATGTTCTCATGCATTTGGGCATCACTTTGCGGCATATCCATTTTAACGTGCGCGAATATTTTAGCGCCCTCATGCGGCATTTCACACACCATAGCTACAGACGCAACAGCTTGACCCACAAAAGTGAGTAACAAGGTGATGATAAGTAAGCTTGAATAAAAACGCTGCAATGTTGTGCCTTTAAAATAAATGTCGGTTGCAATTATATGGCAACTCAGTTGCTGCCACAAATTTTAAGTCGTTATTTTGAAACTGTAATCGGTGTTTTTATTAAGTTACTCGCTAAAATTGCAAAAATACAATATGCACAAAAATACCAAAAACCTTCGCCAAATTGAGCATTCATAATAAGTAACTCACCACTTTGCCCGTGTGCGTTTCCAGCAAGGTAGGTTACTATTAATGCAATAACAAATACATCAACCATACTCCATTTACTCAGTGCACATGTAACCAAACCGAGTTTATGCTTAACACCTCCCACAGGTAGGCAACAATAAAGCAGCTGCATAAGTAGCTTTAAGCTAGGAATAACAATAGAAAATAACGCCACCAAAGCAGCTACAAATAAGTTGTTGTTATTGGCCAGCTCTTTAACCGTACCTAAAATACTTTGTGTTTTGCTGTAAGCGCTTATTTCGCCTTCTAACTTATCAAGCCCTAACATGTTCGAGAACATCATTAACATACTTCGGGTACGCCCATCACCTTCTTCGGCAAGCATTTCAATACCCGCTTGCGCTAGTTTTGATTTATCAATATTACCTTCAATGCTTAACACTGGTTTTGTAATACCAGGAAAAAGTAAACCTAGTGCAATTACTACACTTATAACCGATAACCAATTACGCATATTTATTCTGCTATCGCCTCTATAATGTCGTCACTGTATAAAACAGCATCTAGTAAAAAGTTAAACATATGGCCAATATGTAGCTCAGGATTTATTTTAGCCAATTTAATCATTGCTTCATCTGTGTTATCTAATTCAAATTCTTTTATAAGCGACAAACAACTCCCTAAGATTCCGCTCTCTAAAAGTAATGCATCTGATATAGCTTCATCTAAAGTAAACTCATTAACTATCTCTTTTAAATCAGCATCTAAAATAGCATCAAGCACAGAGAACAAACCAACAAGATAACCCTGCTCGGTTAAGTCCTTATTATTTTGCTCCAATATAAGCGACATAAGCTGCGCACGCGTTAAAGCTAACTTAGTCAATTCAGTTGGCTTTTCAACGCCTAGTTCACTAATTGCTAAAACACGTACAAATTGCCTTATAGTGTCTTCGCCTAAATAAATAACGGCTTGTGAAATAGAGGTGATTTTTAAGTTTGCTTTACCCGAACGCGCATTTGCTAACTTTAATACCCTAGCGGTAATGGCTACATCTTTTGCTACTCGCTGATGAACTTCTTTAAAGCAAAGCGTTTTTTTAGCGGTAAAGCGCAGTAAGTCAAAAACGGTTAATTTTGAAGGCTCTACGCCCTTGTAGGTAATCATTTCTGGGCGAGAAAAAAAGAACCCCTGAAATAAATCACATCCAGCTTCTTTTAGCACATTAAATTGCTCATGCGTTTCTATTCTTTCTACAATTATTTTTGCATGAGGATTAGCACGTTTGATTTTTTTAATGCGCATATTGGTTTTAATAACCGGTTCATCTATTTCTATTTTTATGTAATCAACATGCGCCAATAAAGGCTCCCACTTAGCGTCTCCATCGTAATCATCTAAAGCAAAAATATACCCTTCTTTTTTTAATTCTTGCACACGTTTAGCCACCGCAGGAATATTGCCTGTGCGCTCAACAATTTCGATTACGCTATTCTCTGGTAATAAGAGCTTAGGAAAATTATCTAAAATAGTTTCTGACGATAAGTTTATAAACGCCAAATGATGCGCTGTTAACCTATCAAGCCCTAGTAGCATTAACGCATTGAAAAACAGCCGACTAGTAGCATGCGTATCAGAGGTACCCGCAGGAAACGCATTATTAGCGGAGTCGCGATAAAGGAGCTCATAGGAGAACACATTTTGATCAACATCAAAAATAGGCTGCCTTGCAACAAACTGCGTTATTTTTTGTGCTTTGTCAGAGATATTTTGTAATTTCACTTCGCTCTAAACCTATAAAACGGTGGCTAAACAGCCAATAATTAAGTGTACTTTAAAGTAAGTAACACAAGATAAATATAGCAATCATTGCAAAACAACTGAAACTACATAACACTTAGATAAAATTTAACTATGAAGGGTAAAAGTTTGCCAAACTTAATTCGATTATTAGCATTATGCCCTTTGCTATTTGTATTTTTTAGCTACGCCAGCACTAATGCCATCCCCCTTAAATATAATATTAGCGCGTCAGGTAGTCACTATCCATATTATACGAATAATCCAAAAAAACCTGGCATACTCCCAGAAATAATCGAAAAAGTACTCGATAGTGCAAATATTGAGGCTTTTCATGTCGACTTACCCACAAAGCGTATTACCAAATACTTACAAAATGAAGTAATAGATTTTGATGTAATTTCATTAGAATGGCTCCCTAAGAGTGAGAGGAATGACCCTCGTTATGTTTTTTCAGAACCGCTTATTTATGCCACTGAAATGATTGTTACTTTGCCTCAAAACGTTCATAACTGGCAAAGCACTGATAGTTTAAAGGGTAAAAATATCGGAACGGTACTAGGTTACTATTACTATGATGACAACACCTTTGAACGTGTTGACTTCCCATCTGAGAAAGAACTTATGACAGCCCTATCAAGAAACCGTGTGGAGGCTGCACTCGTTGGCAAGCTAACAGCTCTTTATTGGGCCAAACAGCTAGATATGCGCATAGCCTTTGGGGCGCAGCACTCTCATGGCTTTTTAAGTATTCGATTATTAAGTAAACACAAAAACCTTTTACCTAAAATAAACCAAGCAATTAAAAATCTTCATAGCCAAGGTTACATAAAAAACATTGAAGATAAGTACTTACTTAATACCCCTTCGCTTAATTAAGTGCTCCTTTTTAAGTAGGAAAATCTGGTTGATGGCAAAACAAAACCTCGTTATTTAATTATTCTTTAGTTGCTTCGGCCTTGTTTTAACTTCTTTAACCATGCAGTCGACGATGAGAAAACTGTAACGCAACTAACATCGAGTTTGGCACCTCAAAATAACACCGTATTATTGCGAATTGGTATACCCACACAAAGTTAAGGGATTAATAGCGCAGAGCTCGTACTTTGGAGTATAATAGCAGCAATTGTTAACTCGACCAGAACCGAAAAGAGCCCCCATGAGTATTGAAAAAGCCTTAATTGAACGTAGTAGTAATCAATGTGAATTATGCGGTGCAACCGAAAACTTATCTGTTTACGAAGTACCGCCTGTTACTGAAACCCATTCAGACAAATGCATTTACACATGCCAAACATGTAAAGACCAAATCGAGAATAACAGCGAACTAACACCCACACATTGGCACTGTTTAAACGACAGCATGTGGAGCCAAACGCCTGCAGTACAAGTTGTGGCTTATAGAATGTTATCACGCTTAGCGCCTGATAATGGCTGGGCACAAGACGCACTAGATATGATTTATCTTGAAGAAGATACATTAGCGTGGGCTAAAAAAGCATTAGCTGAAGATGACGATGTTAAACACGTAGATAGTAACGGTGTTGTTTTACAAGCAGGCGACACTGTAACACTTATTAAAGACTTAGACGTAAAAGGCAGTAGCCTGACAGCTAAACGTGGTACAGCAGTGCGTAATATAGGCTTAACAAGTAACCCTGAACATATTGAAGGGCGAGTTGATGGCCAACGTATTGTTATTTTAACTAAATTCGTTAAAAAATAATCGTTTGATTTTAATTATTAAAGGCGCTAATGCGCCTTTTTTTGTGCCAAAATTAAATTAAGGCTTTATTAAGTCACTAGCCAATACAATAAGGAATAACATTAAGTAAGGATAACTAACATGGCAAAGCATCAAGCAGTATTTTTACGAAAAAAAACATTCACAGGTCTAAGTTTATTGGCACTTAGCGCTTTTGCACTTACAGGGTGTGATAAACAAACTAGCACCACTGAAATTAAAGACCAAGCTAAAAGTATGACCAGCTTAACAACTCAAGTTAGCTATAAAGATCGTAGTATGCTTCGCCCTGACTCACAGTTAATCGTCACCCTTTCTGATGTTTCTAAAATGGATGTTAAAGCCGACATAATCGCACAAGAAGTAATTGATATAACTCAAGCGCCACCTTTTACCGTTGAGCTGATATATGATGCGGGCAAAATTAGTGACCAACGCAGCTATAATCTAACGGCCAGAATTATTAATAAAGACCAAGTGCTTTATACAAGTGACACCCAATATAACCCATTTAAAAATACGCAATCGGGCGTGCCTCATGAAATTGAGGTGATTAAAGTAAAAACGCAAAAACCAAATGTAACTCTTACCAATACATATTGGAAGGCTGTAACATTAAATGCAAAAGCCGTTAGCGTTAATACTAAAGAACCTTTTATCCAGTTTGATAAAGACAACCGAGTTAATGGATTTTTAGGCTGTAATAATTTTAGTGGAAGCTACAGTACGCAGAAGCAATCTATATCATTTAACCAGCTAGCTAGTACTAAAAAAATGTGCTCAGAAAGCATGGGTCAAGAAACCGCTATGTCGGACGTACTCAGTAAGGCTAAACAATGGGAAATTACGGGAGAGTCTTTACAACTCAAAGACACTAACGCCAATACTCTAGCGACTTTTAATGCTGTATATTTTAATTAAGCACCGCTAATTAACTTGGCTTTGCTGTATATAAAAAAGCCCAGATAAACCTGGGCATTTTTTTATTAAACTTAACTTATTCGTCGACGAGCTGCTCGCATCTATAAAAGCCACTTGGTTTGCTTAAAAGCTCAACTAATTCTGGCATTACCGCATCCATAGTTTGTTTTAGCTTCCAAGGTGGATTAATAACTATCATGCCTGATGCCGTCATTCCGTGCACGTCAGTATCAGCTTCGGTTCCTAGCTCAAACAATTGAATGTTTCGCATACCTGAGTTAATTAAGCCTTGCTCCATATTATCAATGCGTTCTCTATCGACTACCGGATACCAGATCATGTATGTGCCTGTAGCAAAACGTTGATGCGCTTTAACTAGCGTACTTACAACTGTTTCGTAATCGTCTTTAATTTCGTATGGAGGGTCAATTAACACACATGCTCTGCGAGATGCTGGTGGCAGTAAGCCCACTAATCCTGCAAAGCCGTTTTCTCCTCGCACCCGAATAGAGCGTTTACCTTGCATGTTTTCTTCAAGTAATACTAAATCGCGTGGGTGCAGCTCAAAAAACCAGCCTTTATCTTGACGACGTAAGTAATGCTCAGCAATTTTTGGCGAACCTGGATAAAACGCTAACTCGTTTGTTTCGTTAAACGATTTTATTAATTCGATATAGTCGTTTAGTGCTTCATGCTTACTTGTATGCGCCCAAAGCTTTTCAATACCATCTTGATACTCTTGTGTTTTTTGCGCATCTGCAGCGGCAAGTTCAAAAAAGCCAGCCCCCGAATGAGTATCAATATAATCAAGCGGTTTATCTTTAATTGTTTGATAATTTAACACCTGAGCCAGTACTAAATGTTTAAGTACATCGGCCGGATTACCCGCGTGAAAAGAGTGTCTGTAACTAAGCATTATTTATTTTCGCCATACGCAATTTAATATCGCAAGTGAACCATAAGCACAGGGCTTTGGCAACTTGCACCAATATAAGAGAGTGTTTAAGTGAACCGTTTCTGAACAAAAAAGCACATATGCTGAATTATCCCTTAATGAAGAAGAAAAATCAGCTAAAACCACCGTAAATGCTGGCAAATCAACACACTTTGCTTTACATTTGCATGACATTAATTACAGTTATATGAGCGCCTTTATGAATAACACTACTCTTCAACAACTCGAACAACTGATCGATTCTTTAATCGAACGTAATAACCAATTACAAACTGACGTTGCTAGCTTAAAAGAGCAAAACACTAAACTAAGCGACGACAACGAATTACTACAGCTTGAAGCTCTAGAAAATGAAGAAAAACAAAAAGATGCCAGCACTACGTTATCTGGTCTTCTTGATAAGTTACAAAGCGCACAACAGGCTAGCTAATGTCTGAGCTGCAAAACCAGCGGGTCACTGTTGAGTTGCTAGGTAAAGAGCAGCAATTTGCTTGCCCCGAAGGGCAGGAAGATGCATTAATAGCAGCAGCTAAAAATTTAAATGATCTTGTTGAGCAAATGAAACAGCGCTCAACCGTAAGAAACGATCAAAAAGCCCTACTAATGGCAGCGTTAAACTTAAGCCACGAATTGCTAGAAGCAAAAACACAGGCTACAGTTGAGCAGCAGCATCAAGACCAACTGATTGATAAGCTCAGTCAGCAATTGGCAAGTGACCCCAAACACAAAAAATAAAAAGCGCACACTGCGCTTTTTGTTTATTATAAAGTAATTAAACATTAGCGTAGAGATAATAAATGAAGCTAAAAATTTCAAAGACCACCTCTTTATGTAAGCACTTACTATTAAGCTTTACTTTATTATCACTAGCTCAAAGCGCCTACGCAGCCGTCACTTGGAATACAATTAACCCTCATATTCAATTTTTAAAACAACAAGATGACCTTCGATTTTACGACTCGAATCAGGTTCTCATTGAAGGTGATAAATGCGCCCTTCTTGTTGATACCAGCGCCAACTTTGCTGCTGTTGAACAACTTGCCAAAGACTTAAAAAAGCGCCTAAAAACACCCTTGTGCTATTTAGTGGCCACTCATTACCACGACGACCACTTATTGGGCATGGCGGTTATGCAAAGCTTTTACCCCGACGCCAAACTTATCGTTCATCAACAAGTTAATACTAACTTTAGCCAATATCAAAAAGCGTACACAGACAAGTTAGACACCTATGAAAAAAGTATTGAGCTAAGTTATCAACGCTTAGCAAGCGTTGCTAAAGAGGAGCAAGACCAATGGCGTAGTAAGCTTGAGCTTGCTAAAAGTAGATTATTTCGTTGGCAAGAGTACCAACTTAATGAGCCGCAAATAACAATAAATGCCCCTAAAAAAATTAACCTTGGTGGCTTTGAAATTACGATTAATCCACACCAAGCTCACACCAATGGTGATTTAACAATTAGCGCTAATAACGCCACTGTACTTATTGGTGGTGATATCGTTGACTGGCTGCCATATCCTGGGCATGGGGAATTAAAAAAGTGGCAAATATTACTTGAGCAATACATTAACGATGAAAATCTAAGTGTTATTATTCCAGGGCATGGCGGCGTTTTAACAAAGGAGCAGCTTAAACAACCACTCTCTTTTTTAACGGCCATAACAGAGCATGTAAAAAATAACGACGGCAAAACTATAGAGCAACTAATGCAGTCTTTTCCTGAGTCAGTTATTAAGCCTTACAAACAAGAAGCGCTTAATATAAAATCAAGTAACTTTTTTTTACAAGCTGGGCTTAACCGCGCTAAAAGCAGTAAATAACTCAACACAACGGATTGTGTTAAAATGGTAAAAGGAATTTATAAAAGTGATTACTATGCGCAGTTTGGTTATATGTTTTTTGGGTGTTTTTTTATTTGGCTGTGAAACTACAGAGTCTGAAGTTCAAGAAGCACCACAAATATTTACTCATTTTGAGCCTAACTACGAACACCAAGAGCAACTTGCTAAAACGGCAAATGAGGCCGAGCCTCAAACGACATACACCACCCCACAGGCTGCCAAAAAAGTTATCGTAAAAAAGCGCCCGCCCAAAACAACTGATTTATGGGTGCATATAGCGAATAACCTGCATTTTACCATTTACCAAAATCGCGCTTTAAATAAGCGTATTGACTGGTATTTAAAACAGCCAAATTATTTACGTACAGTTAGTAAGCGCGCTGCCCCCTATTTGTATCATATTGTAAAAAAGATAGAGCAAAAACAACTTCCTATGGAGCTTGCTCTACTACCTTTTGTTGAAAGCGACTTTAGGCCTACCATTGCGTCTTCGCAGCAAGCCGTTGGTGTTTGGCAATTAGTAGGCGCAACTGCACATCATTTTGGGGTTAAGTCAGATCAATGGTACGACGGACGCCAAGACGTATTGGCATCAACCGACGCTGCACTTGATTACTTAAGCTATTTGCATAAACGTTTTGATGGCAACTGGTTGCATGCCCTAGCCGCATACAATAGTGGTGAAGGACGCGTTAAGCGAGCAATCGAACAAAATAAAAAACGCGGAAAAAGTACAGATTACTGGTCGCTTAAACTACCTAAAGAAACGGCCGATTACGTCCCAAAATTGCTTGCCTTAAGTTACTTAGTAAAACACCCGCAAAAAGGAATTAACCGCCCAAAACTTTCGAACAAACCAATTACTACGCAAATGAATGTAGGCCAACAGTTTGATTTTTTGGTTATTGCTAAGCTTTCTGGCGTGGGTTCAAAACAACTACACTCTTTAAACCAAGGTTATTTAAAAAACCAAAGCTCACCTAATGGGCCTCACACTTTACTTCTGCCAATAGGGCAAGAAGCATTATTAAAAAGTCAGTTTTTTAAATCTAACTTTGCTGGCGAATACATAGTTAAACAAAACGATACGCTGTATGGCATAGCTAAACGTTTTAGTATGTCTGTTAGTGCGCTTAAACAACTTAACGACAAACAAACCAACCTTATTGGTGTTGGTGAACAGCTTTTAGTTGGGCAACCTAAAACGTTACCTAAATCACTTATAGTAGATTACAAAATAAGCCCTTATCTTGAGCCACAAGAAGTTGTGATCCCAACAATTGAAATAGACTACGAAGTTAAACAAGGCGACACTCTTTGGAGTATTAGCCAACTCTACGATGTACCTCATAGTGACTTAGCTAAGTGGAACAAGTTATCAGCTTCAAGTGTATTAAAGCCAGGCAAACAGCTAGTGCTATTTATACCTCAAGCCGAACAGCCAAAATCAGCCCCGATTAAAAAAGACTTACTGCTCGATTTACAAAAAACACTAAATCAACCTTGGTAAGTTTCTAAAGTGCTATATTTCGCGTAAAATCACGCCTTACAACAGTAAAATTTAAAGAGACAAGCATGCAAATTAGTAAAAATTCAGCAGTTGAATTTCATTACACCCTAAGCGAAGCGGGCGAGCAAATTGAAAGCAGCGTAAACGATGCGCCACTGAGCTACATACATGGCAGCGAAGGCATGCTTCCTGGTTTAGAAAAATCACTTGAAGGCAAAGCAGCTGGCGATAAATTTAGCGTTACGTTAGAGCCAAGCGAGTCATACGGCGAACGTGTTGATGACTTAATTCAACGCATTCCTCTTAAGCATCTACAAGGTGATGTAAAAGTATGGAAGCCAGGTATGACGGCAATGGTGCAGTCTAACCAAGGGCGCCACCAAGTGACTATTGTTAAGGTTGGCCGTTTTAACGCAGATTGTGATTTAAACCACCCATTTGCTGGTAAAACGCTAACGTTTGACGTTGAAGTTGTGTCAGTACGTGAAGCGACAAGTGAAGAAGTGTCTCATGGGCATGTTCACGCTGAAGGTGGCTGTGGTCACTCTCACTAAGCATTTTAGTTGTAAATAAAGGAGCAGGTATGTCGAAGGTTACTATTGTTACAGGCGGAACAAAAGGTATTGGTTTAGCCGTAGTAAAACGCTTTATTGAACGTGGTTTTACTGTACATAACCTTGATATTGAGCCAAGTGAGTTTGGCGAATTTCATCAATGTGATGTAAGTAACGTAAGCGCAGTGCAAACCTGTATAAATACAATTTGCCAGCAAAACCCTACAATCGACATACTTGTGTCTAATGCCGGAAAACATGTAAGTGCAAATATAGAAAGCACCGATGAGGAAACTCTCGATGCACTTTTTGCACTTAATGTTAAAGGCGCATACGCGGCAGTACAAAGTGTACTGCCAAGTATGAAAGCACAAAACAGCGGTGCTATTATTTTAGTTGCCTCAGATCAAGCAATTATAGGTAAGCAAAATTCGTTTGCTTATAATCTTACAAAGCACGCCTTGGCGTCAATGGCTAAAACCACAGCACTTGATTACGCAAGCTTTAACATTCGTGCAAATGCAGTATGCCCGGGCACGATAGAAACCCCGCTATTTCATAATGCTATTGATGCCTACTGTAAAAAAAGCGGTGCTGATAAAAATAAAATAGTCGCAGAAGAGGCCAGCCTACAACCGCTAAACCGTTTAGGGCAAGCCGATGAAGTAGCTGCACTGATTAGCTTTTTGGCAAGTGATGATGCAAGCTTTATAACAGGTAGCCTGCAAAGCATTGATGGTGGTTATACAGCACAATGAGCATGCAAATTATTGACCCTCATGTGCATTTTTTTAATCTTGCCCAGGGGCAATATACTTGGCTACAAGGCGAAAACCCACCAGCGTGGCCTAACCTAGAAAAAATTAAAAAAACAATAAGTGCAGAGCAGCTTGTTAAAAGTACTGATTTTGAACTTGCGGGTATTGTGCACATTGAAGCTGGGTTTGATAATCAATCACCTATAAACGAGCTAAACTGGCTAAGCTCGCATTTAAAAAATCTGCCTTTTAAAGCCGTTAGTTATAACCAAATTGACTCACCTACAGAGCAGTTTAAAAGCGCCTTAAACGCTCAAGCTCACTCAAGCTTATGTGGTATCAGGGATATAACCGAAGGTACTGATGCAAAGCGTTTATTAAGCGTTAATAGCTTTAAAAACTTAGCTATGCTCTCAAACAACCAACTGCATTTTGAAGCGCAATTTAATATTGAAAATAGCGATATTACTAAACAAGTCGCTTACTACGCTAAGCAGCTACCGCAACTTCAAATTATAATTAATCACGCAGGGCTACCTAGCGATTTAGCTACATGGCAGCAAAGTGTTAAGTTACTTGCTCAACATAACAATATCGCCATAAAATTTTCTGGTTTTGAATTACTACATTTTACCAAACAGCAGCAAGTTACTTGTTTTAATTTTATTTTAAATCACTTTGGTGATCAGCGCGTTATATTTGCTAGTAACTTCCCTGTGTGTCAAATAAATACAAGCTATAACAACTTGTGGCACAGCTACAAAAGTATGTGTTTAAACAATAGCATATGGCATAACCTTAGCTATGCAAACGCTAAGCACTACTATCAAGTATAACTAAAAGTCGTTATATTAAGCTCTCTTTTGCTAATAATTCGGCCAACTTATGAAAGCATACTTTTTAGTAATCGTTATATTTTCGGCACTTTTTCTCAATGGCTGTATATCACAAAGCCCGGACCCTACACCTAAGCTGCAACACGCTTTACTAGTTGAGCCAAATAAAGCAGCTGTTAGCATAGCAATTAAAACACTTGTCCACATTAAAGAAGCCCAATTAGCTGACGATGTATTTACTACTAGCAGCACAGTAACCCTTAACAATGTAAAGGGTAATAATATTATCGACACACAAAGTCGCAATACAGCAGATCAGTTTGAGCTGATGATAAAAGGCACTCAGTGTTATATTCGCCATCTTGATAGTAAAGCCACTATTGAGCTTAAAGAGGCCAGGTGTAAAATTAACGAGTTATAATACCAATCCGCAATAATACTTAATCATTTTGCGGGGCTAAACGTATCGCTACCTTCGTTAAAAAATTCTCATTTACGACTGCATGGATGCAGAAGGTAGAGCAATGCAGGAGCAATTGCCGAGAACAACTAAATAGCGAATTTTTTGCCTAGCTATCAACACGTTTTTCAGGCCTCAAAATAGATCACTTAATTAAGCGAATTGGTATAATCCCTTAAAAGAAAAGCCGGTAAGTGAACCATCACTTACCGGCTTTTTTGTAACTTAAAAAGTTACTTTATTTCTACACGCTGTGAACGCATAACAATTTCATCATTTAATTCAATACCCAGCCCAGGCTCTTCTGATACTTCAAAGAAGCCATTTTTAGGTTGAGGATCTTGTAAGCACAATTCACGGTTCCACTTTTTAATCGCATAAGTATGGTGCTCATGAATCAAAAAGTTAGGTATCGCTGTTTCTAAATGAAGCGATGCAGCTGTTGCAACTGGCCCGCCACATACGTGAGCCTGAATTCGTACATCAAAAATATCAGCGTAGTCACACACTTTTTTAGTTTCAGTAAAGCCACCACATAAACCAATGTCTGGCTGTAGTACATCAATGCTTTGATCTTCTAAATACGGGCGCACACCCCAGCGGTTGTATAAACGCTCGCCACCAGCAATAGGCACAGCTACTTTGTCGGCTACTTTGGCATGTAAAGAATGGTTTAAGTAGTTAACCGGTTCTTCGTAATACATACAGTCAAACTCTTCTGCTATTTCGCCAATCTGAATCGCCGATGTAGCACCAGGTAAGCTGTGGCACTCAAAAATAATGTCAACTTCATCACCTACCGCTTCACGTATTGCTTGCATGCGCGCACGGTATAGTTTCATTTCTGTACGAGAAATAATATTTGTACGGTCGTAATACGTATTGCCATCTTTATCGTACTGAATTGGGTCAACTTTTACTGCATCGTAACCTTCAGCAACCGCTTTTAAAGCTGCTTCTGCGTATTCTTGTGGTTGTACTAACGCTTTAAACTCGCTATCCCAGTCAAACTGTAATTGCGATGCGTAAGTGCGTAGTTTGTCGTTAACTTTTCCGCCGAGAAGTTGATATACAGGTAAGCCTAGTGCTTTACCTTTAATATCCCAAAGCGCGGTATCAATAGCGCTCATTGCAGCGTATACAACAGGTCCGCCACCTAAGCCCCAAAAGCTTTCTCGTAGCATACGCGACCATAACTTTTCAGTTTGAAATGGGTCATGACCAATTAAAAATGCATCTGCCATTTCTTTAATCATGGCTGCGGCTGCACTGTGCCCTAAATCGTATGCAAGACCTGCTTCGCCTACGCCGCTAATACCTTCATCGGTATGAATACGCACAAACACAGGTGTCCACGATGGTCTGTCAGGGCAATGAATATCAAATACTTCTACGCGATTTACTTTCATTTAAATTCCTTAATTAGCAAAACTGGGATCAAGTCGGTAGGCTTTACGCAACATGGCAGGCCACGCAAGTTGACCGCCTGTAATACCGCTATGCACCACGTTAGCTTGGTTATAAATATTGTCGATTATTGGCTGTGGCACTTCAATAGCTTCTTGTGAGCTGGCTTGCAATGCTAATTGTATTTCACAAGCACGCTGTAAATCGTAAAAACGCATAAACGCATCACCTACAGTGGGCCCTACCGTTAAGCCGCCATGGTTTACTAACAGCATATGATTGGTTGTGCCTAAATCATCTTGTAGCACTTTGCGTTCATCGTCTTTTACCGCAAGCCCTTCGTAGCCATGGTACGAAAGTGATGGCAGTGAAAACATTGAATATTGGCTCAGCGGTAATAAGCCATTTTTTTGTGTCGCAACTGCAATTGTTTCTTTGGTATGTAAGTGAATAACACAATGTGCATCTTCACGTACCTCATGAATAGCACTGTGAATGGTAAATCCGGCAGGGTTAATCTTAAACGGAGTGTCATCAATAATATTACCGTTTAAATCTACCTTCACTAAATTAGATGCGGTTACTTCATCAAACGTTAAACCAAAGGCATTTACAAGGTAATGATCGGTACCGGGTAATCGAGCCGACAAGTGCGTGTATATTAAATCTCCCCAACGAAAGTGATCTACCAGTCTATAGCAAGCAGCTAAATCAACACGTAATTGCCACTCTTGTTCTGATACTTTATTTTTTAAATCGAGTTGGGGTAAATCAAACATAATAAGCCTTTTAAAATACGCACCAAAACAAGATGCGAATAGATGTTTAGAAGTCTAAAGCAGTATTAATTTTATAGCAAACACAAACAAAACAGCCACACTATTGTGTGGCTGTTTTAAAGCTTCGCTATTACTGCAAATTATTTTACTTTAGATAGGTAATCTGCAATTGCATCAAACTCTTCATCAGTTACTGTTGCAACCATTGCTTTCATTGCCATAGTCATACCATTGCTACGTGCACCTGATTTAATGTCTTTCATTTGCGCTACCAAGTAGTCTTTATTTTGACCATTTAGTTTAGGGTATGCTCCCATGATAGGTGCTTTACCATCTGCGCCATGGCATGTTTGGCAATTTTTAGCGGTATATAATGCAGCGCCATCAGCAGCTGCTGCATTAAACGAAAAACTTGCGGCTAAACTAATACCCGCGCCTACTAGTAGTGTTTTCATCTTGCTCATTGTATTTTCTCTTCTTTTTGACGGTTAGAAAAACTTCTTCATTGATTGTAGTAAACAATCAAATAAAAGGCATACGTACTAAGTCGCTCTTGACGATCAAACAAAACAGCGCGACTAATAAGTTTATGCTCACTCTTATATACCTTAGCAAATAAAAATGAGCGACAACTTAATTAACCTAAATATGCTTTATATATAAGCAAAATTTAGGAAGTATTTACCAAACAATATCATCTGGTACTTCAAAGTCTGCGTATGGATCGTCTTCATCTTTAGGCTTGTTTTCAGGCTCAACATGAAAAACAATATACTTTTCGTCTACTTCCGCCACTTTACGTGCCGGTTCGTCTTCAAGTACAAAAAACTGCCCTTCAAGCACACAAATAGCTAAACGGCCACCCGATAACGCTTTTTGAGTTTTTTCGTTTACGTCTAAACCTTTAACTTTATTTTGATAAGTAAAATTAAAAGTACGCTCGCCGCGAATAGTGTCTTGGTTATGATGCTCTAAAATTTGCTTAACGCGTGCCTCTTGCTCACGTTGTTTTAATTCACCTTGGCGAGACTGGTTAAGTTCTTCCGCCTTTTTTTGCTGCTCAAGCTTGGTTTGTTGAATATGCTTTTGCAGATCGCTAGGGTTACTTGTAGCCCCTTTTTTTTGCTTTTTTTGTTGCTTACGCTTTTCTGACTTAGCAACTTTAGCTTTGTGCGATGTTGTTAATCCTGCTTGCAGCAATTGGTCTTGTAATGAACCCATGGCTTTATTCCACTAAAAACTTATATTAAGGTCATTTTAATCACCAACGACTACAAATAATAGTGCTATCGGTATTAATCTATCAAACGGATGAATACAAACCATGATTTGACGCAAATGTTGCTCATTTAACATATGAAATATAAGCCATTTTTAATATACTTTGGTTAACTTATCTACCCATATTCTAAGTTTCACAATGCGTCTATTTCATTTACTAGCATGCTCTGTGTTTATATTTTTTGTGCTTTACGCCCCGCAGCCTCTACTTAGCTTGTTTGCTAATGAATTTAATGTTTTGCCTGCACTTGCAGGCAGTTTAATGACCGTAACCATGTTGCCTTTAGCTATTGCACCACTCGTGTATGGATTAGTGTTAGCTAAGCGTAACCCGCTTTTAATTCTTCGCATTGCCATGATTGTTTTAGGTTTTAGCTGCATACTCTTTATTTACGCGCCAAGCTTTGAGCTACTGTTACTTGTTCGATTTTTGCAAGGCTTAACGCTTCCAGCAGCACTCACCGCGATGACCAGCTATATAGGAATGAGCTATACCGCTGATAGCTTGCAAAAAAATATGACGCTATACATAGGCAGTAGCATAATAGGTGGTTATTTTGGTCGCGTATTAGCAGCTTTATTTAGTGACCTGTGGCAGTGGCAAAGTTTTTACTATGTAATTGCCTTTGCATTAATTTCTTTGGCTTTGAGCATTAACCACTCACGCTTTATTAAGCCGCCTATCAGCGAAGCGCTCTCACCTCTTGATTACATTAAACAACTTAAAGAAGGAGCGGTATTAAAAGTATATGGCGCAGTATTTTGCATGTTTTTTTGTTTTGCAGCGCTTTTAAACTATTTACCTTTTATTTTGCAGCATACCTTTAAAATAACAAACACGCGGGATATTGGCTTAGTGTACAGTGGCTACTTAATTGGCGCACTGGCATCTATTGCAGCCCCTTGGCTACTTAAAAAAACCCCTACGCCTTGGCATTTACTGGCGGCAATTTTCATTTTTTATAACATGAGTATTTTATTATTAATGAGCCACCAGCTAATTGTTTTTTTAATTGCGTTTACCTTATTTTGTGGCGCTATGTTTGTTATTCACTCTACGGCGGCTCCACTCGTTAATAAAATAAGCAAAGCACCGCCAAGTGTAACAAATGGTGGTTATGTATCGTTTTACTACAGTGGAGGTGCGCTTGGGTCGTTATTACCAGGAGTGGTGTATCAGCATCATGGGCAAACAGCGTTTATGTTTACCTTACTATGTGTTTGTCTATGTGGATTTATGCTCATTATATGGGCCTACCTAGATGGTAAAAAAACCACCCGTGGCTGATGCTGGGTATAATTAAAAAAGCTTTCTAAGTCAGTTTTTTTTAATAACCATGTTTGTGTGTTTTCAAACGGGTGACAATGAAATAAATCACCAAACCAAATATCTTGATCTATCCACAAGTTAACATTGTTTTGTTTATCATTAAAAAGAGCCAGCATAGAAACACACCCAGGCTCAACCTTTAAGTGACGAGCTAAGCGCTCATTTGATGCAAACCCTAATCGCGATAAACCTTGTTGTTTAGCTAACGTTTTTAAATCAAGTTGCTTATCGTGCGCTGTAATAACTAAAAAATGACGCTTCCCTTCGTTGTCGCGTAAAAATAGATTTTTTAGCCGAGTACCGGGGCGCTCTACCATAAAGGTATCTGCATCAAGACTTGTGTGCAATGGCGGGTGCTCTATTACATCGTAATTTATATTTAGCTGAGTCAGTGCTTCAGCTAGCTTTGCTTTATCAGCTAACATTTTACAAACAACGCCCTCTAAGCTGTACACTTAAATCGCGCCAAAGCACTTCATTTACTTCGTGCTTGTTTGGGCAGTAATTACGCGACTTTAGCTCTTCATTTAATAGCTCAACAGCTTGATCTTCTAACTGTAACTTTAATACACTCGACTCTTCAAAATGCTCTTGCTCAATATAACGCTTTACATCCGAGCGACTTGGCCTGTTTTTACCGCCTCGCCCGCCACCATCATCTAAATTAATATTACTACGATGCTTTGCTTTAACCGACACAACATATGCAAACAACTTATTGCCTTGCTCATCTTGCTTTTCGTGAAACTGTTTATTATTTATTTCAAAAGGCGGCTCGTCATTTGTGGCACAACCAGCGAGTAAAACCATAAGCGCTAGAACAGATTTTTTCATTGTTTTTATCGTTTTAGTGTTGAATTAAGCTGAGTCTATCAAAAATTAACGTAAACAGTGAAAATTTACGAAAAAATACTTGACCAATTTTATAAAAAAACTTAAAGTTCGTCCCGCTTGGAACTCAGCAGCCAAGTAATTACGAAATACGTAATTTAGGAATGTGGGGCTATAGCTCAGCTGGGAGAGCGCCTGCCTTGCACGCAGGAGGTCAGCAGTTCGATCCTGCTTAGCTCCACCACTTTCCTACCCCCTCTTTTATATCCTTTGTTATTTTCAATAATTTTTCAAATATCAGCCTGTTTTACCACTTTAACCCTATACTCTTTTTTTATTAATTATAATTTTTATATTGTGCCGTCAACTTGTGTCTTTGCATGTTGTTAGCTATACATAATGTCAAACATATTAATACTTTAGGCTTAACATGGATCGGCATAAACGCTCCTCTTTAAAAAAGTTAGCAACGATAGGGTTAACAGCAGGTGCTATTACACATGTGCCTTATGTATTCGCCCGCAAAAAAGTAACTTTAAGAGTGTTAGGTACCCACGTAACTCTGCAAGAGGCCATTCGTAAGCAAGCCATGAGCGATTTAGGTATTAATATAGAGTTCTCCCCTGCAGGTAGCGCAACGGTGCTACAAAAAGCGTCAATGAATCCAGGCTCTTTTGATTTATACGAGCAATGGTCAAACAGTATAAACGTACTTTGGAATGCGGGCTCTATACAGCCAATAGCGAAAAATCGCCTATCTCACTTTAACGAAATAAACTCGCTAACGAAAACAGGTAAACTCACTGAAAATGCAAATATAGGCGCTGGAGATGCTCCTTATAAATTACTTAACGTGCAAGAAAACGGCACTTTAAGTGCACAAGAAAGCGATTCCATTAGCTTTTTACCCTATGTACATAATGTTGACTCCTTTGGCTATAACACTGAATTTATAAAGCCCGGTATTGCTTACGAAACCGAGAGCTGGAGCTGGTTACTAGATGAAGCCAATAGAGGAAAAGTTGCGATAGTAAATGCCCCCACCATAGGTTTATTCGACCTTGCTTTAGCTGCACAAAGTAAGGGGTTAATTAAATTTAAAAATATTGGCGCAATGACACGCTCTGAACTTGACCGGTTATTCAGTATTCTTTTAGATTATAAACGCCAAGGTCACTTTAGTGGCTATTGGAACTCAGTACCTGAGTCTATTGAATTTATGAAAAGTAACCGAGCTCACATAGAAAGCATGTTCTCGCCTGCTGTTTCTGCTTTAAATAGCCAAAATGTAAATGTACGATTTGCCGCTCCTAAAGAAGGCTATAGAGGTTGGCATGGTGTTATGTGTTTATCGTCACAAACACAAGGTAGCGTAAAAGACGCAGCTTACGATTATATGAACTGGTGGCTTTCTGGCTGGCCAGGCGCATTCATTGCTCGACAAGGTTATTATATTAGTAACCCTGAACGCTCTAAGAGTCTTTTATCCCAAGCTGAATGGGATTTTTGGTATGACGGCAAAAAAACTCCAATTGATCTTTTAAATACCAGCGGAGATATAGCAATTAAAGCTGGAGAACATAGAAATGGAGGCAGCTATATAAAGCGATTTAGTAATGTTGCAGTATGGAATTCAGTAATGCCTACCTACGACTACAGCTTGCAAAAATGGTATGAGTTGATTAGCCGGTAATGATAACTCGCTCAATAAAATCAAAAATAACATTAGCGCTGTGTGTGCTAATTAGTTTACTGATCATTCAAAGCTACTTATTTAATTATTCGCAAAATACATTACTTTTTTTACAAAAAGCGCAGCACGATGCGCTTGTTCAAAGTAGTAATGTAACTCAACTTGAAAACGAGGTAATTTCTCTACAAAGCCAAGCAATTGCTTTTATTGATAAAGCGAACAAAAGCACAATTGAAAAGTTTAACCTGTATTTTGACGACGCTAATAAAAGCTTAGAAAAACTAAAAAAAAGCACGTCACAACGATCCCTAGATTATCAAAATATATTAACGCGCCTTGATGAATACTTACATAATTATAAGGAAACATTTAATCAAACCGTACTTAATAGAAACAAAAGAGAACGTCTATATTCTGAGCAATTTCGCCATCCAATAGAGTCATTAATCATTGAGATTGAACACTTACAAATAAATGCGACTGATCAAACTGTCTACACAGATACACTACTCACAGTTAGTAACCTAGAGCACGCGGTGGTGAGCTACTTATACAAGCCTAATTTTGATGAAGCACAAAATGTGAAACAAAATTTAAACCACCTGCAGACTAAGTTGACTAAAATCAGCGATGAAAACAACTCATTTTTAAGTAAAGCTGCAGATTTAAAAAAGGCTTACAACCAGCTTGTTTTACTCACCCGTAGCTATACATTTTCAACCAATGTAGTACTAACTGGTATAGAAAACGAGCTGCTTTACTTAACCACTCAAGTAAAAAATATCGAACATGAAGAGCTCTCTGAAACAGAAAAAAAATTAAGCTCACAATTAGAAAGTAATACAGACCAAGCAAACGTATTCGCAGCATTAATTACTATAATTATTATTATAACTAGCTACTTTATTTTTAATGCCGTTATTAAACCTATCACTCAGTTAACTACATTATTGAATGATATGAGTAACGAAAAAAAAATAACCTTTAATAATAGCAACCAAAACCAAAGCGAAATAGCTTCCGTAATCAAAGCTGCTAATACTCTTTATGAAAAAAACACGCAAACCAAAGAGTTACTCATAGAAACCCAAGCACTAAATATACAAATGGAGTCGATGAATAAAGATTTAACCGTTGCCATTTCACAAGCTAAAAGTGCGAATAAAATGAAAGGTGATTTTGTAGCAAATATGAGTCATGAGCTACGCACACCCATGAACGGTATCTTAGGTATGCTGCAACTATTACGAGATGGTGAACTTGCAACGAAGCAGCAGCATTATGCTGATAAAGCCTATTCTAGTGCTCATAACTTACTACATATATTAAATAATATTTTAGATTTTTCTAAACTTGAGTCTGAAAAAATAAAAGTAGAAAAAATACCTTTTACTCTTGATTCAATTATCAAAAATACGGCAAATCTATTTAAAGACAGTGCAAACCAAAAGGGATTAAATTTAGAATTTAACCTTCATGCAGATCCTAACCTAGAACTAATAGGCGACCCTTTTCATCTAAACCAAATAATTAATAATTGTATTGGCAATGCAATTAAGTTTACTAAGTATGGAAAAATTCAATTAGTTATAGAAACGATTGCACAACAAAAAAACATTATAAATTTGCGTTTTTGCATTAAAGATACTGGTATAGGAATGGATGCAGAGCAACAAAAGCAGATATTTAATTCCTTTTATCAAGGCGACGCCTCTACCACTCGAGAATATGGCGGAACTGGGCTTGGCCTTACAATAAGCCAAGCATTTACAAAAATATTAGGCGGCGAAATACAGACCAGAAGTGAAAAAGGTAAAGGGAGTGAGTTTTACTTTACCCTACCATTTGAAATTGCGGCGCAGCATAAATTAAAAAAACGAGCGCTGTTAATCACACAACATAAAGCACAAACGAGCCAGCTAATCTCTTTACTTACGAGTATTGATATAATACCAGAGACAACTCAAGAACCACTTAGGGCACTAGCTAAAGTATCCCAGCCCAGTTCTCCTTTTGATATCGCGATTTTAACGCTTAACGAAGAAGAAGCTAAAAACAGTATTATTTTACAAAAGCTAATTGAAAGTGCCCAAAATGGCGCTCAAAAATTAAAAATAATTGCCATTATCACTGATACGGATACACCTAATTTAAGTAGCATGCCAAATGATGTTCATATCATAACTAAAAGCTATAGCCACTCTGAGCTGTTAAAATTGCTTGCTCCGAAAAGCATCCCCACTGAGCAAGCAATTCATGAAAACCTTATTCAATTTACAGGTAATAAAGCGCTTATAGTTGATGATAACCCTCTCAATATTGAGGTAACAACTAGAATGCTAGAGAAATTAGATATAGAAGTGATTAGTGCACTCAACGGGCAACAAGCAATTGAAGAAGTGGCAAAACACGTCTTTGATATTATTTTTATGGATATACAAATGCCTGTCATGGATGGCATAACAGCAACAAAAACCCTTAGGAAAAATCAGGAGCTGTTTCCTATTGTGGCATTAACAGCTGCAGTACTTCCGGAAGATAAAAAAGCAGCAATAAATGCAGGGATGAATTATTTTTTAACTAAACCTCTTATTTTTGATTCGCTATATGAGTGTATAAAAAAGCATTTAACCACCGATAAAAATAGAATGTTATTAAACATACCCATAGCTTTAGACAATCTTGAACAAAATAGACGACTCGTTAATAAGCTCTTGGAGCAATTTTCAAGTGATTACGAAAACTTTAGCCTCAAATTCAAAAAGCTCCTAGATACTAACAGTAGTGCCGAACTTGCTAGAAACACACACGCACTAAAAGGGTTAGCAGGCACTTTAGGGCTTGAAAAATTAGAGCTAATTAGTAAAGACGTTGAGGCGCAAATAAATAATAAAGAACCCATTTTATTTATACAGTTAAATGAACAACTCACACTTACATTTCGTGCAATTAAACAATATTTACTTACTCAACAGTTTAACGAAAGTGAGCACGTAACCGATGTTAATAATATTGATGAATCTATAGATACCATTTATGAATTAGCAATAAGTGCCAAGCCAATTCCGAATGATTTACTAAAGAACTTGAATACTTCAGCTTTTAAAGCACCACATCCATTATTGCAGCTTAAAGCAGCTGTAAATCAATTTAACTATCAACTTGTTATCGAACTTATAACTCAATACCGGAATGATAATTAAATTAGCCAATTTAAAAAAACTAAGCTAAGTTATATGAGTCAACATCTCCAAAAGGATTAAATGTGCATTTGATGTACCCGGCTGAAAAAAATAGCGATTATCTAAATAAAAAACATAAACCACTAGTTCTAATTGTGGATGATGAGCCTAATAATTTGCATGTTTTAGTTGAAGGATTACTTACCGATTATGATGTAAGGATTTCAACTAGCGGCGAACAAGCCCTCGTTTTTATAGAGTCAACAAGGCCTGATTTAATACTGCTTGATATTATGATGCCAGGTATGGACGGCTATGAGGTGTGTAAAACATTAAAGTCGCGACAAAATACTAAAGGTATTCCAATAATTTTTGTTACTGCAATGACTAATGAAGATTCAGAAGAACATGGGTTTACATTAGGGGCTATTGACTACATTCACAAACCATACAAGCTTGCGCTTGTAAGAGCACGAATCCGCACACATATTACCTCCCAAGGTATGCTTGATAGACTAATTGAAAAAAACTTTGATCTGCACGACAAGCTCTTAGAGATAGAAGCACTAGCTCAAGAGCTAAGTGAAAGAGAAGAAGAGTTAAAGCAACTATCGTCTAAACAAAAACTCTTTTATCAAGCACTAACGAGCACAGCAGATGGCGTTGTTATAACAGACTCTAAAGGTGAAATAATTGCTGTTAACCCATCGTTTTGCCGAATTACAGGGTTTAGTGAACCAGAAGCGCTTGGCACTCAACTTCATAAATTAAAACAAAATAATCAACCAGGTATTAGTTTTAATAACGTATGGCAGCATGCAAACAAGGCCGGATATTGGAGTGGAGAGCTTGTTACAAGGCGCAAAAACGGTGAACTATACCCCGAGCTTTTAACGTTAAGCATGGTTAAAGGCGAACAAGACACTAATATACATTTTATTGGTGTATTTAGTGATATTTCGAGCCTTAAAGTTACCCAAGAAAGAATTAACTATTTAACATGGCACGATGAACTTACGGCCTTGCCTAACAGAAATGGTTTTTTAAAGCAGCTAGAACAACAATTACAAAGCTGCTCTCAAGAAAACAATTATGCCTATATTTACATTATTGATATTGACAGTTTTCACTCTATAAATGATGGACTAGGTTTATTAGCCGGAGATAAAGTATTAAAAGAGCTGGCCAACCGCATCCATGCAAAGCTTGATAAAAAAGATGTTATAGCTCGCCTAGGTAGTGATGAATTTGCAGCATTAAGTAGTGTTGATAAAGGGATAGGAAGACTTAGAACACAAGAAATAGCAGAGCGAAAAGCCCAAGAGCTGTTAAGGGTTATTAATGCCCCTTTTATAATTGATGAGCAAGAAATTAGCATTACTATTAGTATAGGAACTTATATATTCCCGCGTGAAGATCAGTGGGAAAATGCAATCGAAACAATAAGAAACTGTGAAGCAGCCTGTTATAAAGCAAAAGAAAAAGGTGGTAACAGAGTTACTTTTTTTGATAATTCATTTGGAGAACAAGCAAGGCGACGCTTTGAAATAGAGCAGGATTTACGCAAAGCTATTTCTCAAAATGAGCTAACTCTTTATGTGCAATCTCAGTTTAATAGCAAACAACAAATAAAAGGCGCCGAAATCCTGTTAAGGTGGATACATCCGCAAAAAGGCTTTATTAGCCCTGCTGAATTTATTCCGATAGCTGAAGAATCTGACATCATTTATGAGCTAGACTGTTGGGTACTCTCCAATGGACTTAAACTTATTGAGAGCTTAGATGAGCGTCACCGTGACTTAAGCCTTTCTATAAATATAAGTGGCAGACACTTCCACGAGCCACGCTTTTTATCTCAAATAAAAACCGAAATTGAGAAACATAATATACAGCCAAATCAGCTAACAATAGAAATTATTGAAGGCACATTACTTAATCATATGGAATCAGCTGTTGAGGCAGTACATTTGCTTAAAAATTTAGGTGTGCGCGTATCAATTGATGATTTTGGTACTGGGTATTCAAGCTTAACCTACTTAAAGCAGTTACCGATCCAGGAGCTAAAAATTGATCGCTCGTTCGTTTTTGATGCACCGACAGATAATAACGATAAATTAATAATTGATATGATAGTAAGCTTAGGCCGTGTATTTGAATTAGAAGTGGTCGCTGAGGGGGTAGAAAACCAATCTCATTTTGATTTATTAAAAGAGTACCCTGAAGTAATTTTACAAGGCTATTATTTACATAAGCCAGAGCCTGCAAGTGACTGGTTAGAAAAACTAGAGTAAAACTAAAAAGCCGAGCAGTTAAACTGCTCGGCTTTTTTTGACTAGTCCGCAGCTATTATTCGCGAACTTGCCCTACACCATTAACTAAGTATTTTTCAGTTGTTAGTGATTCTAAGCCCATAGGACCATATGCATGCAGCTTGGTCGTAGCAATACCAATTTCAGCGCCTAGGCCAAGTTGAGAGCCATCTGAGAAGCGTGATGATGCATTTACCATAACTACTGATGCATCAACACTACGTTGAAACAGCTCTGCTGTTGTGTCGTTTTTAGTACATATCACTTCGGTATGGTTAGAACCAAACTGAGCGATATGATCAACCGCAGCGCTGAAAGTTGGCACTACGCGAATAGCAATTTCAAGGTCTAAGTATTCTTCACCAAATTCGTTATCTGCTAGCACGGTTGCATCATCAAAATATTTTGCTGCAGTGCTGTCGGCATTAATTTTTACACCTTCTTGGCGTAATACTACAGCACATAAGTTTAAAAATTCATCAGCAACATCTTGATGAACAACTAAACCCTCAAGTGCATTACATACACCTGTACGCTGTGTTTTACCATTAAGTAGTAAGTTAAGCGCAATCTCTAGATCAGCATCTTTATCTACGTATAAATGACACACACCTTTGAAGTGCTGAATAACAGGGATTGTGCTGTTTTCGGTTACAAAATTAATTAAGCCTTCACCACCGCGAGGAATGATTAAATCAATGCTTTCGCGTTGCTGCATTAATTCCATCAATAAAGCACGGTCAGGATCAGGAATAACAGAAATAAGCGAAGTAGGTAAATTGTGTTTTTCAAGCACACTGTGCATTACGCTTGCGATAGCTTGTGAGCTTTTAAGTGCTTCTTTACCACCACGTAAAATAACGCCATTGCCTGATTTAAAGCAAAGAGCACCCGCATCCGCGGTTACATTTGGGCGTGCTTCGTAAATCATACACACAACGCCTAGAGGCACTCGCATTTTACGAATTTTAATGCCATTTGGACGCTCAGTAATATCACGTAGCTGACCAACAGGATCATCTAAACTTACAATTACCTCAATACCTTCAGCCATGGCTTCGATACGTTCGTCATTTAAAGTTAAGCGATCGATCATAGACGCTGCCAAGTTGTTATCGCGAGCAGCACTTAAATCACTTTCGTTTTCTTTAATAATAAACGCTTTTTGTGCGCGTAACGCTTGAGCCATTTCTGTTAACACTTGGTTTTTGGTCTCGGTGTCGAGTAAAGCAAGTGTTGTCGCAGCTTTTGCTGCTTGGCGTGATATATCCGTAATTAAACTCATGACTTCTCCAATAATGCGATATCTTTTTCAGAAATTACAGGACCAATTGAGTCCTGCATTTTTTCACTAAATTCACTCTGCTCGTTATCTGCAATAAAGTTTAACAAGCAGCTACTATAATTTGCGGTCGCTTTGGCTAAACGCGTACCATCTTCACTTCGTACTAAAATGGTGTCGCCAACGGCAAACTCACCATGTACTTCCATAATTTCATCACCGCGAATACAGCCGCTTTCACCTTCTAGAGACTCATCAAATGAGCCATCTACTACTACTTCACCTTGCTCATTTGCAGTATGCGTCATCCAATGTACAGAATCTTGCATTGGTTTTTCATATGGTGAGAATACTGTACCAGGGTTATCACCGGCCAATAAGCGAGTAAATGTCTCTTCTTTAAAACCGTTAATAATATAAGTAGCAATTCCGTGTGATGTTGCTTTTTCAGCGGCTTCAATTTTTGTTTTCATGCCACCAGTTCCTACAGAGCTTGTAGCACATCCTGCCATAGCATAAATAGACTCATCAATTGATTTAATTTCAGGTAATAAAATAGCATCATCATGCAAATTAGGGTTTTTATCATACAACCCGTCAACGTCTGAAAATATCAATAATGCATCTGCATCTGCAGCCGCTGCCACCATTGCTGATAAGTTATCATTATCACCCACTTTTAAATCATCAGTTGTTACCGCATCATTTTCATTAATGATTGGCAGTACACCGTGTTCAAGCAAAGTAAATACGGTTTCGCGGATACTTTGATAGCGTTCGCGATCGCGCAAATCACCATGTGTTAATAATAACTGCGCTGAAGGAAAATCAAAAAAGCGGTCCCACATAGCAATCATTTCTGTTTGACCTGCTGCTGCCATTGCCTTTTTCATAACAACTGTACGAGGCTTATCTGAAGGAAACAAGTGCGACCCAGCAGCAACTGAGCCCGATGAAACTAAAATAACTTCAATGCCACGGGCACGACAACGAACAATAAACTGTGCGATGGTTAATATGTAGCGCGAACGACAGCCATCTTGATCTGGTGCTATTAATGCACTACCTACTTTAAGTACGATACGTCGCCAATTTAACTTTTGCATAAATGTTCAACTTTCCATTTTATTTGTGCTCAGCTTGCGCGAGCTAAAACTTAGTAGCCACGTTTATAAACATAGCTGCGAATTTATTTAATCATTTAAAACACTTTTTTACGCACACACAAAAACCATATCTAAAGCCATGGCTTTAAATTTAAGGTCATATAAAAAATAGCAACAACTCAGGTTTTGAGTAGCACTAATTAAAAAATTTAAAAGTGTTGTTTATGCATCGCTGTAAAAAACTGTGTGTGGCTTTTTTATTAACAACATACATAGAGCCTCTAAAGTCTGATACACCAACAGATAGGGTGAAGACCAAAGGACCGAGATTTAACCGCCACGATGGGGGTAAAATATTGAAAGTAATAGTTCAACTCAAACCTTTATTTATTTAAAAAGTTAAATAAACTTGTTTAGTAAAACCATACCAATAGTTCAGTAAATGATATTTTTTAGTGCTCTAATGTCTATTTAGTCACTAACACCTGATTATAAAGATTAAAAATGACGTTAGTATTAACAGCGCCGCTTTTTCTTAAATAAACATAATTAGATAACTAATTATTAGAACACGAAGTATAATACGCTACTTTATGCTTTAAAATCAAGGTTAAAATTCGTGCTAAATAAATGTGAGGCGTTTAAAAGCTATGATTTTTTATTAAAATTCAATAAATTAAACTAATAAATCTCTCGCAAAAACCTTAATGCCTACTAATATTTCCTAAGCAGCTAAAATTAAATTAGTAAAACTAAACTTTCACGTGTATACCCCTGTATTAATAATTAACAAAAGTTATACTTTTAAATATCGTCATCAATAAGGAATTTTTATTCTATGTCAGCAATTTATATAGCCGGTATCGCACTTTGCTCTGTGCTTGCCCAGTGGGTAGCATGGGCTTTTAAAGTGCCCGCTATTCTGTTTTTATTGCTTACTGGTCTTTTACTCGGACCATTTAGTGGTGTTTTAGACCCTGATGCGCTTTTAGGCGACTTGCTGTTTCCTGTTGTGTCACTAAGTGTGGCAGTTATTTTATTTGAGGGGTCACTTACCTTACATTTCAGGGAACTTAAGGGCATTAGCAAGGTGGTGCGCAACTTATGCTCCATAGGAATGCTCACAACCTGTATTATTATTAGCCTAAGTGCTTATTGGTTATTAGAACTTAATTGGCGAGTTGCCGCGGTGCTTGGCGCAGTGCTCGTTGTAACAGGCCCTACAGTAATAGCCCCTTTATTAAACTCCATGCGCCCTACTCAAGACATAGACCGTATTTTACGCTGGGAAGGGATTGTTATTGACCCTATCGGTGCATTATTTGCGGTACTGGTTTTTGAAGCCGTAATGCTTGTAGGCCAGGGCGAAGTGCTTAGTCACACCATTATTGCTCTAGTTAAAACGCTCGGTGTTGGTTTAAGTATAGGCGTAGTAGCAGGCTGGGTTACAACACAGCTTATGCGCCGTGAATGGCTGCCATTTGAACTTCATAAGTTTGGCATTTTAGCGCTCGTACTAATTAGTTTTTCTGTTTCAAATTACTTAAGTCATGAGTCTGGCTTATTAGCCGTTACCGTATTTGGAATTTGGTTAGCAAATCAAGACGATTTAGAAATAGACTCTGTATTAGAGTTTAAAGAAGACTTGTCGATGATTTTAATATCAACACTGTTTATTTTACTTGCTGCACGATTACAACTCTCTGATTTAATGATGCTCGATAGCGACGTATTTATATTTTTAGCTGTTGTTTTATTTATTGCTCGCCCAATGTGTATTGCAATATCAACTTTTGGTACCGACTTACCAATGAAGTCTCGCCTAGTACTTTCTTGGATAGCACCTAGGGGTATTGTTGCAGCCGCAGTAGGCTCTGTATTTGCGCTAAGTATGATGGAAGCTGGTGTTGCAGATGCTGAAAAAATGGTGCCACTGATATTTACTGTAATTATTATCACCGTTGTATTACAAAGCTTAACAGCAATACCTGTGGCTAAGTTGTTAGGTGTGCGCCAACCGTCACCTAATACTATTTTAATTATTGGGGCTAACCATGTCTCGCGTGCTATTGGTCGGGGCTTAAAAGAGCAAAATATACCTGTTCACTTGTCAGATCCAGCATGGGAAAACTGTAAAATGGCGCGTATGGACGGATTGCCTTGTTATTATGGTAACCCACAGTCTGAGCATGCAGAACGTTATTTACCATTAACCACTATTCGCAGTGTATTAGCGTTGTCGCCAAACCGACATCATAATGCGCTGGGTGTGCAGTATTTCTCTCATTTATTAAATGAGAAAAATGTATTTTCTTTGCGCTCATCAACTTCTCACGCAAAGGCGAACAAAGACAGTGCCACATTTTTATCAAGACAAATACTATTTGGTGATGATGGCTCTTACGCACGCTTAAGTAGCATTATAGCTAAAGGCGGTAAAGTAAGCGCAACGCGCATTTCAGAAGAATTTGATTGGGAAAAATACCAAGAAATGAACCCTGAAGCTATACCGCTATTCATATTGAAAGGCGACAAGGACAGCGATGAAGATACACCTGTTAAACTAAGACCATTTACAATAAATATGGAAAAGCCACCTCAAGAGGGCGAACGTATTGTTGCATTACAGCCTCCTAAAATGTCGGTTTTAAAAGATCCACAAAATAAGGCTAAAGAAGAAAGTTAAACTTTTTCACTCACTGTAAAAATACAAAAACCCTAACTTATTAAGTTAGGGTTTTGTTTTTTAAGAGCCCATTAAATTGGAAGACGAGCTCGAGCAACTACGCTATCTGGCATTTTTTGCGCTAACTTGCTCAGTGCTCGCTCAATTTTTTTATGTGTCGCTTTATCAGCCACCATTGAATTAAACAGCCACCTATAGGCATCCTCAAAGTCACGCGGGCTACCATAACCATTGTTAAACAACTTCACTAAACGTAGCTGCGCCTTTAAATTTCCTTGCGATGATGCCTCTCGTAAATACGTAATGGCCATCGCTTTATCTTGCTGAACTAATCGGCCAGTGTCGTAGTAGCGCCCTAATTGCTCTAAGGCTGCCGCTAAGCCTTGCTCAGCCGCTTTTCGCATGTAATACACGCCTAACTCTACATTTCGTTCAACACATACGTTATAAGCTAGCATATCGCCATATAAGAATTGATAAGAGGGCAATGCCATTTTATTGGCTCGCGCTTCAATATCTTGTACTAACTGGCAATCATCTGCCTTTACTCGCTGCAAATGTGTATTTTTATTTATAAGCGCAATAAGTTCTGATTCAGTATATAAAGGGACCGCCGCAGGAGATTCATCTGCTAACGCATTGGTATTTATAAATAAAGATAGCGATAGTAACGGTACAGCCAATACTGAGCTTTTTAAAAATAGGCGCATGTTCACCACGTACAAAAATAGACTTACCAAATAATATACAAAGATCGTTCCAAGGTGAATTTTAGATACAAAAAAAGCTGCATAAAGCAGCTTTTTTTTCATCTTTGGTAATTATGCAAACGGGTTGCGAAGTACCATAGTTTCTACACGGTCAGGGCCTGTAGAAATAATATCAACAGGAACACCTGTGATTTCTTCAATACGCTTGATGTAGTCAATCGCAGCTTTTGGTAAGCCTTCAAGGCTAGTTACACCAACTGTGTTTTCAGACCAACCTGGCATTTCTTCGTATACCGGTGTTACTTTCTCGTAACCTTCAGCTGCTAATGGCGTTACGTTTGTAACTGTGCCATCTTCAAGCTGGTAGCCAGTACAGATTTTAAGTGTTTCTAAGCCATCTAAAACGTCAAGCTTAGTTAAACAAAAACCTGAAATACTGTTAATTTGAACTGCACGGCGCATTGCCACTGCATCTAACCAACCAGTACGACGAAGACGACCTGTAGTAGCACCAAACTCATGGCCTTTGTCACCTAAGTGCTTGCCCACTGGATCTTGCTTATCAAGACCATCGTAAAGCTCTGTAGGGAAAGGACCAGAACCAACACGAGTTGTGTACGCTTTAATAATACCTAAAACGTAGTCAAGGTTTAATGGACCAAAACCTGCACCTGTAGCAACGCCACCAGCAGTTGTATTTGAAGACGTTACATAAGGGTAAGTACCGTGATCAATATCAAGTAATGTACCTTGTGCACCTTCAAATAAAATGTGCTCGCCTGCTAAACGTGTTTGATCTAAAAGCTCAGTTACATCAACAACCATTGCTTTTAAGATATCTGCAACAGCCATTGCATCATCAAACGTTTTTTGAAAATCTACAGCGTCTACTTTGTAGTAGTTAACTAATGTGAAGTTATGGTACTCAAGAACTTCTTTTAGTTTAGCTGCAAATAACTCAGGATTAAATAAATCGCCTACGCGTAAACCACGACGTGCCACTTTATCTTCATACGCTGGACCAATACCACGGCCTGTAGTGCCAATTGGCTTATCGCCACGTGCAGTTTCACGGGCTACATCTAATGCAACATGGAAAGGCAGGATTAATGGACATGCTTCGCTTATTAAAAGACGGTCGCGTACTGGTACGCCACGTTCTTCAAGCATGCCAATCTCTCTCATTAGCGCTTCTGGTGATAAAACAACACCATTACCAATCACACATTTAACATTGTCACGTAATACACCCGATGGAATAAGGTGTAGAACTGTCTTTTCACCGTCGATAACTAAAGTATGACCCGCATTGTGGCCACCTTGATAACGAACTACTAAAGATGCTTTGTCTGTAAGGAGATCAACAACCTTACCCTTACCTTCGTCACCCCATTGGGTGCCTAATACAACAACGTTTTTACCCATCGTAAATTCACTTAGAGAAAATTAGGACGAGATTTTATCAGAAAACTAAAGTAAAGATCACCCCTGTTCAGCTTATTTTTTCTGCGGGTAATATTTTGAAGTGAAACTATTGCTAATAACCACATAAATAACAGTGGTTTAAACTACTAAAATCCATTAAACAAAAAGCCCCGCAATTGCGAGGCTTTATAACTTTTTAAATAATCAGGGCTAAGCTTATTGCGCTTTAGCACCTTTCATATATTTAAAGAAGTCACTATCTGGTGAAAGTACCATAACATCTTGCTTATCTTTAAAGGTCTTTTTATAAGCCTCTAAAGAACGAACAAAGCCAAAGAACTCAGGATCTTTGTTGTACGCTTTTGCATATATTGCAGCAGCGTCAGCATCACCTTGACCACGAACAGAACGCGCATTACGCTCTGCATCAGCAAGCATTACCGTTACACGACGATCAACACCAGCGCGAATAGTCTCGGCTTTTTCTTGACCCTCAGAACGATGCTCTTTTGCAACTGCAGTACGCTCAGCGCGCATACGTTGATAAATAGAGCTACTAACTTCTTGCGGTAAGTTAATTTGCTTAACACGTACATCAAGTACTTCAATACCAAGCTCACGCGCACTTTCGGAAGCTTGCACTAATGCTTCTTCCATTAACTCGCTACGCTCACCCGATACAATTTCGCGAATTGTACGAGTACCAAAGTTTGTACGAAGACCATTGTTTACTTTTTGCTTAAGTAACGTTTCAGCATATTGCTTGTCGCCACGAGCACGTAAGTAAAAAGCGCTAAAGTCGTTAACACGCCATTTAACAAACGAATCAACAATTAAGTCTTTTTTCTCGCTTGTAACAAAACGATCTGGCGTACCATCTAGCGTTTGAATACGTGCATCAATACGGCGTACTTGGCTAAAAAACGGCATTTTAAATTGTAGGCCTGGGCCATATACAATCGCTTTATCTTCACTGTCTTTTTGCACTTTGCTAAACAACATTACAATCGCTTTTTGTCCTTCAGGTACCACAAATACCGATGAAAAAGACATAACAATGGCAGCTAATAGTATAACTAAACTAAAGTTTTTCATTATGATTATCTCCCATCATTAAAGCGGTCGTTGTTAAAGCGGTCGTTACCACTGTTAACAGAGCTATTGCGTGACGTATTTACTTTGTTGCGTAAATCTTGAATATCACTTGAGCTTGGAAGCGCAACGCGTGTTGCAGTACCCTGCTTGTCCATGATTTTATCAAGAGGTAAATACATCATGTTGTTGCCGCCTTTAACATCAACTAGCACTTTAGAGCTGCTACCTAGCACTTCTTCCATCGCGTCAATGTATAAACGCTCACGAGTAACGTCTTTAGCTGCTTGATATTCAGGTAATAGCTTTTCAAAGCGAGCCACTTCACCTTGCGCTTCTAACGTAATTCGTTCTTGGTAACCTTCAGCTTCTTGCGTCATACGTGTTACTTGACCACGAGCACGCGGCTCAATTTCACGGGCATACGCTTCGGCTTCACGGATGAAACGCTCTTCATCTTCTTGTGCTGCAATGGCATCATCAAAAGCATCTTTAACTTCGGTTGGCGGACGAGAATCTTTAAAGTTAACGTCTGTCACTATTAAACCTAAGTTATATGGTTCGATAATTTTATTAAGCTCATCCCACGTATTTTGACGAACAACTTCACGGCCATTCGTTAATACTTGATCCATTTTTGCATGGCCCACAACATAACGTAATGCACTATCAAGTGCTTCTTCTAAGCTACTATCAGCATTAGTCACGCTAAATTCGTAAAGGTACGGGTCAATAACACGGTATTGCACCTGAAACTCAACGCTTACCACGTTTTCGTCTTCAGTTAGCATAAAGCCCGAGGCCGATAATGAGCGCACAGCTTCAATATCAACAGGAATAACTGTTTCAATAAACGTCATTTTCCAACGCAAACCTGGATCTGCAATTCGGTCGTATTTACCAAATTGAAGTACCACACCGCGCTCAGCTTCTTTTACCGTATAAATACCACTTAACGCCCATACAATAACGGCGATAATAAGGATAAATGAAATACCGGCTCCGCCAAGTCCACCGCCGCTACCATTGCCGGATTTTTTTCCGCCAAATAAGCCGCCTAACTTGTTACTAAACTTACGGAACACCTCGTCTAAATCAGGTGGGCCTTGATCACGTCCGCCTTTATTATTCCACGGATCTTTGTCATTGCCATTATTACCCGGTTCATTCCAGGCCATAGCTATACTCCATTGTTATCTAAATAAATTAGGAAATTGTGTTAAATCTAACAAATCTACCGCATTTCTCATACTAAAACCGACGTTTATACGTCAATTTTTAATTACGGTTGATAAAACCAGCAATTTCAGGACCAAATTCTTTGATTAAACGATTCCACTCAACCATTGGCATTCTGACATCTAAAAGCCAATTACCCTGCTCATCAAAACGCTCTTCATGCACCGCATTTAGCGTAAATAATGAAGCTCTTAAGCGTCCGTACATAGGGGCTAGCAATAACGTTTCACTAAACATTTGCTTAGCTAATAAGTCGCTAATCGCTTCACTTAGTAACTCACATCCTTCACCAGTTTGTGCAGACAACCATACTCTTATAGGCTGCCCTTCGTCATCCCGATCAATTCTCGGACTAACATCATCAAGTGCGTCAATTTTATTGTAAATAAGTAATTGAGGAACTTCATCGGCTTCAATTTCTTTAAGCACCGACTGAACTTGTTCAATATTTTCTTTACGACGAGGGTCTGCCACATCAATAACATGTAACTGTAAGTCGGCCTCTCGCGTTTCGGTAAGTGTTGCTTTAAAGGCAGCGACTAAATCATGTGGTAAATGGCGTATAAATCCCACTGTATCAGCTAAAATTACTGAGCCTACATCGCCTATATCAAGCTTACGTAGTGTTGGGTCCAGTGTTGCAAACAATTGATCGGCTGCATACACGTCAGAATCGGTTATTCGATTAAATAGCGTTGATTTACCCGCATTAGTGTAACCAACCAACGACACGGTAGGAATTTCATTGCGCGTACGCGCACGTCTACCCTGCTCACGTTGTACAGCTACTTTTGCCAATCGAGCGCGAATGTTTTTAATTCTCGCACGTAATAAGCGTCTATCTGTTTCTAACTGAGTTTCACCTGGTCCGCGTAAACCTATACCACCTTTTTGTCTTTCAAGGTGAGTCCAACCACGAATAAGTCGGGTTGACATATGGCGTAATTGAGCAAGCTCAACTTGAAGCTTACCTTCGTGAGTACGGGCTCTTTGGGCAAAAATATCAAGAATAAGTGTCGTTCTATCAAGTACACGGCATTGGCAAACGCGCTCTAAATTGCGTTCCTGAGACGGACTTAATTGATGATTAAATATGACGACATCTGCATTGTGGATTTTGACAATTTCAGCTATTTCTTCTGCTTTACCGGTACCGACGAATAGTTTCGGATGTGGTGCTTGACGGCTGCCTTGCACAACCGCCAAACTACTAACACCAGCAGAAGATACCAACATTTCCAATTCATGAAGATCTTCACGATCGCCATCTTTAGGTAAGTCGATATGTACTAAAATTGCCTGTTCGCCGGATTCATAGCGGTCAAACAAGCATTACGCTCCTAATTAAAAGTTTCCAGCTTCTGGCTCTTCAGTGCTCTCATCCCCTTGAACACCTTGGAAGTTGACTGCGCGAGCAGGTACAACTGTTGAAATTGCATGCTTATACACCATTTGGTTTACGGTGTTTTCAAGTAAAATAACAAATTGGTCAAATGACTGAATTTTACCTTGTAATTTTATGCCATTTACCAAAAAGATTGATACTGGAATGCGCTCACGACGTAGTGCATTCAAAAATGGGTCTTGTAACGATTGGCCTTTTGCCATGTTATTGTTCCTTCGTTCTAGGTGTTATTATAATTAAGTGGCTGAACTTATTTGATTAAACTAAATAATCTTCAACTACTACTAGCTTAGCGAACTTACTACACGATGCAAGTTTTCTTCATCACCTGTTGTTAACCAAGTAACATCAGGCCAACTGCGTAGCCACGTTAACTGACGCTTTGCCAATTGACGCGTTGCTGCGATGCCGCGAAAAACCATTTCATCATGGTTTGTTTCACCCGCAAGGTAATCCCACATTTGTCTATAACCTACACAACGAATAGAAGGCATATTGGGGTGTAAATCCTTACGTAGATATAGGGTCGAAACTTCATTTTCAAACCCCTGATCAATCATTATTTTAAACCTTTCTTCAATTCTGCTATGTAATTCGCTGCGCTGCTGTGGCGCAATAGCAAATTGATGAAAAGTATAAGGTAAAGCTGGCTGCTTTTGCTTTTGCAACTCAGTCATTGTTTTACCTGTTATACGGTAAACCTCTAGAGCCCGATTAATTCTTTGTGAATCATTCTCACTTATTTTTTCGGCTGCTTGCGGGTCAACTTTAACTAATTCTTTATATAAATGAGGCCAGCCATGTTCATTAGCTTGCGCTTCAAGTTCTGCTCGAATTGTTGCATCAGCTTCTGGTAATGGCGATAAACCATCAATTAGCGCCTTAAAGTACATCATTGTACCGCCTACAAGTACAGGCACTTTACCTTGTTGATGAAATTCATCAATTTTTTGTACTGCATCTCGTCTAAAATCGGCCACCGAGTAGGTTTCACTCGGATCAAGCAAATCAATTAAATGATGCGGAGCTCGAGCGAGTTCTTCAGCGTCCGGTTTTGCGGTGCCAATATCCATACCTTTATACACTAACGCTGAATCGACGCTGATAATTTCAGTATTTAAATGCTCACACAACGAAATTGCCAATGCTGTTTTTCCAGCAGCGGTTGGGCCCATTAAAAATATGACCGGTAAATTACTCAACACGAACACCTTAGTCTAATTGCGTTAAATAGCTATTTAGCTCTATTTTAACTGCTTTTTCTTGTAAACGTTCAATTGTTTGCGGATTATTTTGTAAGCGAATTTGTTGTTCTAAAAATACATTGCTTGAATAAAAGCGAGCAGGTACGCACTTTAATTGCCATGCAAGCCAGCTTTCAATATTTTCAAACTCTGACTTACATGCACTCAGTAAGTGCTCAATTGCATTTGATACATCAAGCAAATACAAACAAGCAGGCAATTTTTTTACCATAACAAATTGTTTTTCTATAACAAGTTCAAAGCCAAGTAAGGTAAACCACGATTGTTGCGCTGCTATTATCACGCAATCTTCTTTTGATAAATTAACCCTTACAGGTAATAAAAGAGCTTTACCTTCAAGGCTACCAAGCTCTTTTATTTGATTATGCCAATCATCAGGTAGTGCATATTTAAAGTGCGAGCAATAAAGTTGCTGCTGTAAACTAAACACGCATACACCTTCGGTTACACTCAGTATTGCAACTTCGTTTAGCTTTGCCGCTTGTTCACTATTTAAAGCATGGCTTGAGGAACTTGTCACATTATCAAAATGTGCAGCATGTTGCTCACTTACACCTTGGTAAAACGCATTTACGTCGTGATGATTAGCAGTCTCATTGCTACGATAAGCATTACCACTCCCACCGCTTGAAGAACGTGAAGCAGAAACGCCACCAAAGCCGGATTTAGATGGCTGTAATTGCGATTTTGGGTAATCAAAAGCACCTATAGATTGCGCTGTATCATTACCCGTATACAAAGGCTCAGCACCAGCTGTCATAGCTTGCTGCGAATTGTCTAGTGCTTCACTAACAAACTCACCTTGTAGAGGCACTACAACTTGTTTAATTGCTTGTAAAATAAAGTCGTGTATTAAGCGCCCCTGATGAAAACGCACTTCGTGCTTTGCAGGATGTACATTTACATCAACCTGGCGAGGGTCTATATCAATATAAATAACAAACCCAGGTAGCTCTTGTGCACCGCTCACTTCTTCAAATGCTTGGCGTATAGCATGCAATATAAGCTTATCGCGCATCATTCGATTATTTACATATGTGTACTGCGTTGTATTAGCAGAGCCAACAGGTAATACCCAGCCATGTAATTGCAAGCCGCCCTCACCCGATTGAATATGCAAACCTTGTTCTGCAAATGCTTTGCCAGCTACTTGCGCAACACGAGTAATAGCCTGAGCAGGGTCTGTTTTAGCACGATATTGTCTCACTACTTTTTGGTTATGAGTTAGCGTTATAGATACATCAAAGCGACTCAGCGCAATACGTTTTATAAGCTCATCAATGTGGCTAAATTCGGTTTTTTCAGTGCGCAAAAATTTACGCCGAGCAGGGGTATTAAAAAATAAATCTTTAACCTCAATTGTTGTTCCATCGGGGTGGGCAACAGGCTTAACTTGCACCGCCATATCGCGGCCTTCTGCAAACGCTTGCCACGCTGCTTCTTGCTCTTTAGGTTTGGAGCTAAGCGTTAATCGCGATACAGAGCTAATTGATGCAAGCGCTTCGCCTCTAAATCCCAATGAGCATATGTTTTCTAAATCATCGAGTGACTTTAATTTACTGGTTGCGTGGCGAGAAAGCGCAAGTGTTAATTCATCTTTACCTATACCCGAGCCGTTATCACGAATACGAATAAGCTTGTGGCCGCCGCGCTCAATATCTATTTGAATACGCGTTGCACCAGCATCTAAGCTGTTTTCTACTAATTCTTTTACTACCGACGCAGGGCGCTCTACCACTTCGCCAGCGGCAATCTGGTTGGCTAAACGCGCGGGTAATATTTCAATACTCATGAACGTCCTAACAAAATTTTTCTAAAGGTTTAACTTTGAGGTATATCAAGCTCTTGACCAATAAACAGCGTATTTGAGCTAAGTTTATTAGCTTGCTTTAATTTACTTACAGTTACGCCATACCGACTTGCAAGCATACTTAAAGATTCACCTGGGCGTACTTTGTGCTTAGTAGGGTATTGCGATTTAAGCTTTGCAAATAACGAATCATCAGGCGGGTTTTTTAAATAATAATTTTTAATAGACGTAAATATCGCCTTTGCTAAACGCTCTTGATGATTAGCGCTTTTAAGCATACGTTCTTCTCTTGGGTTAGATATAAACCCGGTCTCAACTAAAATAGAAGGAATGTCAGGCGACTTTAAAACAGCGAGACTGGCATGTTGAGGGTCTTTTTTATGTAGTTTAGCTACCTTTTTAAGCTCTTTAACTACTTCATCGGCAACGCTTAAACCTGTCTTCATTGAGTGATCCATCGACATATCAAGCAATGCTTGCGCTAAGTACTTTTCGTTGGCAGCATCTTTAATTACATC
Organism: Pseudoalteromonas sp. S3178; assembly: GCF_005886985.1. NCBI lineage: Bacteria > Pseudomonadati > Pseudomonadota > Gammaproteobacteria > Alteromonadales > Pseudoalteromonadaceae > Pseudoalteromonas > Pseudoalteromonas sp. S3178. The sequence goes on from NZ_PNCW01000004.1 coordinate 111,576, forward strand.
TGCAGCCCCCCCTAAAAGTTCAGAGTGCTTTTCTTTATCTTCTATCCATTTACCTATTTCAGAATTAGCTCTACGTAACGATAAAACCCATACAGAAGCGCCATTAGGCCCGGGGCTTGTAAATGCATCAGCATGAATAGAAACAAAAAAGTCAGCCTTTTTTTCGCGCGCCCGATTAGTACGTGTATTTAGTTTTACAAAGTAGTCACCACTTCGTACCATGCGCGAAATCATTCCCCGCTCGCCATCTATCATGCGCTCTAAACGTTTGGCAATTTGCAAAGTAACCGTTTTTTCATATGTACCCGAAGGGCCAATAGATCCTGGGTCTTCACCGCCATGGCCTGCATCAATAGCAATAACGATATCGCGTTCTTGGCTTAGCTGACGATTTTTAGCCGCTGTTTGCGCAGGTGACGCAACGACTTGCTTTTGAGCCTTATTATATAAATCGACAACTAACCTATTTTTATAAGGGCCAGCGGGGGCTAGTGCAAAAATAACCGGTTTAACCGCAGAGCTTAGCTCGAACACTAACCGAACGCTTTTTTTGTTTTTAGGTTTGGAATAGCGCAGCTTACTAACAATTTGATGCTTTGGCGGAACGCCTGGCAGTATTTTTAGCTCCTTTGTATTTTCTAAGTCAACGACTAAACGGCTCGGATTTTTAAGCATAAAGTAGCTAAAATCTGGCTTTTCATCTAGATCAAATACAACGCGAGTGCTATCTGGCGATGGCCACACTCGCGCACTATTAATAGTATTTTGCGCCCACAGCGGCAAACTCACAGCAAATACCATGAGAGTAAGAAATAATTTAGTTATACCTCGAGTCATTTTAATAACCACTGCCTTAACTATTTTTATTATAAGAGCTAGCTTTTGTATGTTAGCTATTTAGTTTTTCGACAATTGCTACACCGCGCTCACTTGCACTATTAATAACAATTTTTCGCTCATCGCCTACATAGCTTAGAGTAATATCTAAATCAGGCACAGGAATAAATTCTCCACCTTTTTCAGGCCATTCAACTACACATATTGCATCAGCTGAAAAGTAATCTCGTATTCCCATATATTCAAGTTCTTCAGGGTCACCTAAACGATATAAATCAAAGTGATAAACATTGGCTCGCTCAAGTTCGTATGGTTCTACTAGTGTATATGTTGGGCTTTTAACCTTACCTGTATGGCCAAAACCTTGCACCACACCTCGCGTAAATGTTGTTTTACCAGCACCTAAATCACCATGTAAATATATAACCGCACCTTGCTCTATAATAGCAGCAACCTGATTACCCATTGCTACTGTGGCTATTTCATCATTTAAGTGAGATTGGAAACTACGCGTCATTACTACCTCAAAAATTTACTTAAAAGCGCATGTTTGCTAATCATACCAGAATATTTATTTAAGGCGATAAATTGCAGTTTTAGACATAAAAAAACCGGCCTAAGCCGGTTTTTTTAAAACAGAGGAATTATAATCCTAATTTCTTCTCAAGGTAATGGATATTAGTTCCACCATTTTGGAAGTTCTCATCTGCAAGAATACGTTTATGCAAAGGAGTATTAGTTTTAATTCCGTCAATCACTAGCTCGTTAAGTGCGTTACGTGCACGTGCTATAGCAACATCACGGTTTTCGCCGTAAGTGATTAACTTACCAACCATTGAATCGTAATGTGGTGGTACTGTGTAGTCAGCGTAAATATGGCTGTCCCAACGAATACCTAAACCACCCGCTGGGTGAAAACGTGTAATTTTACCCGGTGAAGGAATAAACGTTTCAGGATCCTCAGCATTAATACGACACTCAACAGCATGTCCGCGAATAACCACGTCATCTTGAGTGAAAGATAATGGCTGACCCGCAGCAATTTTTAACTGCTCTTTAACCAAGTCGATACCAGTAACCATCTCAGTTACAGGGTGTTCTACTTGAATACGAGTATTCATTTCGATGAAGTAAAACTCGCCGTTTTCGTATAAAAACTCAAACGTACCTGCACCACGGTATCCAATTTCGATACATGCTCGAGTACAGCGTTCACCAATAAATTTACGCGTTTCAGCAGTAATGCCTGGCGCAGGAGCTTCTTCAACTACTTTTTGATGACGACGTTGCATAGAGCAATCGCGCTCACCTAAATGCACAGCATTACCTTGACCATCTGCAAGTACTTGAACTTCGATATGACGTGGATTTTCAAGGAATTTTTCCATGTAAACCATACCATTACCAAAGAACTGCTTAGCTTCTTGTTGAGTCAATGAAATTGAATCAATCAGTTCAGCTTCGCTGCGTACTACACGCATACCACGGCCACCACCGCCACCAGCGGCTTTAATAATTACCGGGTAACCGATACGCTTAGCAATTTGCATGTTGCGTTCTTTATCATCCGATACAGGGCCATCAGAGCCCGGTACACACGGAACACCCGCTTTTCGCATTGCAGCAATAGCAGAAACTTTATCGCCCATTAAGCGAATCGTATCGCCTTTAGGACCAATAAATACAAAGCCACTTTGCTCAACTTGGTCGGCAAAATCAGCATTTTCAGCAAGGAAACCATAACCTGGGTGAATCGCTACTGCGTCTGTTATTTCTGCCGCAGCAATAATGCGCGGAATATCTAAATAACTTTCAGTTGCTGATGGTTTACCAATACAGATGGTTTCATCTGCAAGCAATACATGCTTAAGATCGCGATCTGCCGTTGAATGCACAGCAACCGTTTTGATCCCAAGCTCTTTGCAGGCGCGCAATATACGAAGTGCAATTTCACCTCGGTTTGCAATGACTACTTTATCTAACATTAGAGTTGGCCTTTTAGGTTGCGCTATTATTCAATGATGAATAGAGGTTGATCAAATTCTATTGGCTCGCCATTTTCAGCTAGGATAGCTTTAACAGTACCTGCTTTATCTGCTTCAATTTGGTTCATCATTTTCATAGCTTCAATAATACAAAGCGTGTCACCCACTTTAACCTGTGAGCCCACTTCTACATATGCTGGCGCTTCTGGAGATGCAGCAGAGTAAAAAGAACCAACCATAGGTGATTTAACTTGATGACCCGTAGGAGCTGCTGGAGCTGCATCAGCCTCAACTGCTACAGGAGCCGCTGCGGCAACAGGTGCTGCTGGCGCTGGTGCGTATTGCTGTGGAGCAAATTGTGCGTAACCTGGGCCTGCGCTCATGTTATTACGATTGATACGTACTGATTCTTCACCTTCAGTGATTTCTAGCTCAGCAATACCTGATTCTTCTACTAATTCGATAAGTTTTTTTATCTTGCGAATATCCATTATACGACCCGCCTGTTACTTTGTGTGTTAATTTAAATTAAATCGAGTTTTGCAACCGGCTCACTGCACAATTTAATGCTGCGTGGTAACCCATTGCGCCTAATCCACATATCACGCCTTGCGCCACATCAGAAAAATAAGAATGATGACGAAATGCTTCACGTGCGTGCACATTACTTAAGTGCACTTCAAAAAACGGAATATCAACACTTAGCAATGCATCACGTAATGCGACGCTTGTATGCGTAAATGCAGCTGGGTTAATTATTATGTAATCAACCGCTTGCCAAGCACTGTGTATTCGTTCAATGAGCGCTTGCTCACTATTACTTTGAAAATGCGTTAACTCAACATCTAGACTATAAGCGGCACTTGATAGTTCGCTCATAATTTCACTTAGCGTTTGAAAACCGTATTTATCCGGTTCACGTTTGCCCAGCATGTTTAAATTTGGACCATTTATAACCAAAAGGTTAAATTTTGCAGCCATAATACGCGATATATCCTATAAGTAATGAGTTAAGCGGTTACTAACGATTTTTCACTATAACATCTGTGTAAAAAACCAAGATAGCAACAATTTCTCACGTTAACCAACTATTATAGTGAGTTCGATGTAAATAGCAGCAAAATACTGGTCTAATCTCTATGATGGGAACGAACATTCAGAAAGGATATCGTAAGCCGCTTAGTTTATATAAGCGGCTTTATTGCACTATTATTGTGCGCTGGCGCGCACTGCAGCTAAGTGAGTGGCAAAATCATCAGCATTTAAAAAGCCAGTTACACGTTGTGTACTTAGCTCTTCGCCCTGGGTATTAAAAAACAAAATACTGGGTAAACCAAACACAGTGTACTCTTCCATCAACTCAATTGTGCTGTTATCGCTGCTTGTTAGATCAACCTGAATGAGCTGAAAGTGATTAAACTCACTTTGTACTTTTGCATCGGGAAATGTGTAATGCTCAAACTCTTTACATGCCACGCACCAGTCTGCATATAAGTCGACCATAACCATTCGGCCTTCATCGCTAGCTTGCGCTACAGCTTCTTTTAGCTCAGCTAAATCAGCTACCTTTTTAAACTCATTAGTTTGAGCATTAAGGTAAGTAGTTTGATTTTGCTGCGGCCAAATATAGTTTTTAGCAAGTGTAAACCCGGTTAAAACAAGCAAAATGGCACTAAACCATAATGCTGTTTTTAATTTACTCTGCACCTGAGCGCTTTGCCAATAATGTAAATACAACGCAGTTGCTAAAGCAAGTAGACCAGCCATGAGTAAAATAATATCAGCATCTACTATACGCTCTAATAAAATAAGTGGCACTACAAGCATTATAAAACCAAACAAAGTTTTAACTTGCTCCATCCAACCGCCGGCTTTTGGAAGTAACTTGCCGCCAGATGTACCTAATAATAATAACGGTAAACCCATTCCAAGGCTTAATACATAAAGCGTTAAACCACCAACTAGGTAATCACCGCTTTGCGCTACAAATAATAAAGCTGCCGACAATGGTGCTGTAGTACAAGGAGATGCTATTAATCCCGACAAAACCCCCATTAAAAATACGCCAACGTAATTGCCGCCTTTTTGGTTGTTACTTACTTGGGTTAACTTGCTCATCATGCTGCTTGGTAGTTTTATTTCGTACCAGCCAAACATCGACATCGCTAATAATACAAATAATAAACTAAAGCTGATTAACACAAATGGATGCTGTAAATACCCCTGCACTTGCCCACCAAGCGCCGCAACAACTAAACCAAGCGCTGCATAGGTAACTGCCATACCTTGTATATATACAAACGACAGTGCAAAGGCTTTTTTAGTTGAAAGATTTTGTTGCCCTGCAATTAAGCTCGACAAAATAGGAAACATAGGGAAAACGCACGGTGTAAATGCAAGCCCCACACCCACTACAAAAAATATCAATAAATTAGTAATTAGGCTCTGACTTGCTAATTGCTCAGTAAACGAAAGCTCTTTTTCTGGCTCATTAGAATTTACTTTTACAAGCTCAGTAGGCTTTTCATTAAGTGCTGCAAATGTACTTTGTGCTGTAACAACATCATTCGAATTAGTTTGATTAATATTTTTAGGCTCTTCTGTATTAATCACACTAAGCGGAATACTTATTACTTCTGGCGGGTAACAAAGCCCTGCTTTAGCACAGCCTTGGTAACGTACCTTAACTATAGCCCCTTCAGTAATATCACTCAGTTTGCTTACAACACTTACAGCATTAAAAAATACTTCAGTTTTACCAAAAAACTCATCTTCAATAATTTCGCCACTGCCAGAGTCGCCTACTTGAATGTTGGCTCCCTTGGCGATAATTTCTATTTTCTTTTTATATAGGTAGTAGTCTGGCGCAATATCCCAACCAACAAACAATGTGCTTCCTTGCTGGTCAAAGTCAAATACAAATGCTTGTTCTACAGGTAAAAATGTTTGCTGAGGCGGCCCAAGTAAATCACCGAGTAGATTATTATTTTCCGCTTTTACAGGAAGCGTTAATAACGTTACCAGCAATAAAAAGAAAAAACGCATTAATTCAGTACCTCATCCATCCAATTAAAATACGCCAAATTACCTGTTGAGACTTCTACAACCTGAATCTCTGGCACTTCATAGCTATGAAGTTCTTTTATAGTTAAAAAAACATCATTCATTTTATCTAACTTGGTTTTGATCAGTAACTTTGTTTCTGTCGCTTCGGCGATTTCGCCTTCCCACATGTATATTGAACCTATATTTGGTAAAACATTTACACATGCAGCTAGCTTTTTCTCTACCAACGCTCTTGCCAGTGCGCGAGCTTCTGGCTCGTCTTTGCAGGTTGTAAAAATCAGTTTAAATTGTGTATTCATAATGAACCTTTACTTATTTGACGTTGTTTAGCCTCATAGTATCCGATAGCAAGTTCAATGTGTAGGCGCTAAAACAACTACAAAGTTACGATACATAACCAATAACCTTGAAAATAGACCTCCTCACCCTCACTTATATTTCATCAACTCTTTTGAGTGTCATTATTTAGAGAGCGTTATGTTTAGATTTTTATTTGTGTTGTTTATCATCATCCCTATTATTGAAATTGCTTTGCTTATTCAAGTAAGCGATGTAATAGGTGGGTTTGCAACCATCGCACTGGTTGTTATTACCGCGATTTTAGGTGCTAAAATGGTGAAACAACAAGGCATGGGCGCACTACAAAATGTGCAAACGCAAATGGCGCAAGGCCAAATGCCAGCCAAAGAATTATTTACAGGAATTTGCGTGGTGATTGCAGGTGTATTGCTATTAACGCCTGGCATTATGACAGACGTATTTGGCTTACTATTATTAACCCCTGCGATTCGTAATAAATTAGCTGCAGGCCTTGCCAGCCAAGCAACGGTTAGAATGAGTGCGGGTATGCAGCAAGGTCCGTCACCATTTGCAGGACAGCAACATACAAAGCAAGAACAACCGCAAATGGAACAACCAACAACTATTGATGGGGAATATGAAAGAAAAGATTAAAAATTTATCGTTTTTTCTCTTGGAATTTTTCACTCCACCCCCATTATTGAATGCAAATTAGAAAAGCTTTTTTCTGTATTGTTCAGAAACTGTTAGGAGAACTAAAAAACATGAACATTCGTCCTTTACAAGATCGCGTAATCGTTAAACGTCTAGAAGAAGAAACAAAATCTGCTGGCGGTATTGTATTAACTGGCTCTGCAGCTGAAAAATCAACTCGCGGAGAAGTTGTTGCCGTTGGTAATGGTCGCGTTTTAGAAAACGGTGACGTGCGCGCTTTAGAAGTTAAAGCCGGTGACACTGTGTTATTTGGCTCATATGTTGAAAAAGTAGAAAAGATCGAAGGTCAAGAGTACCTGATCATGCGTGAAGATAATATTTTAGGCATTGTAGGCTAAACCTACTTTTCGTTTAACAAACATTTAAGAATTTAGAGGAATTTAAAACATGGCAGCAAAAGAAGTACTTTTTGCAGGTGACGCACGCGCTAAAATGCTAACTGGCGTAAACATCCTGGCTAACGCAGTAAAAGTTACATTAGGTCCTAAAGGCCGTAACGTTGTACTAGACAAATCATTTGGCTCTCCAGTGATCACTAAAGATGGTGTATCTGTAGCAAAAGAAATCGAACTTGAAGACAAGTTTGAAAACATGGGCGCACAAATGGTTAAAGAAGTTGCATCTAAAGCAAATGATGCAGCCGGCGATGGTACAACTACCGCTACAGTACTTGCACAGTCTATTGTTAATGAAGGACTTAAAGCTGTTGCAGCAGGCATGAATCCAATGGATCTTAAGCGCGGTATCGACAAAGCAGTTATTGCTGCTGTTGCAGAGCTTAAAGAACTTTCAGTTCCTTGTGCTGACGCTAAAGCTATCGCACAGGTAGGTACTATTTCAGCTAACTCTGATAAAGAAATTGGCGACATCATTGCAGAAGCAATGGAAAAAGTAGGCCGTAACAGTGGTGTCATTACTGTTGAAGAAGGTCAATCACTTGAAAACGAACTAGATGTTGTTGAAGGCATGCAGTTTGATCGTGGTTACTTATCTCCTTACTTTATCAACAACGCTGAAAAAGGCGCAGTTGAATTAGATAACCCATTTATTCTACTTGTAGATAAAAAAATATCGAACATCCGCGAGCTATTACCAACGCTTGAAGCCGTTGCTAAAGCAAGTAAGCCACTACTTATTATTGCAGAAGACCTTGAAGGTGAAGCTCTTGCTACTTTAGTAGTTAATAACATGCGCGGTATTGTTAAAGTATCAGCTGTTAAAGCACCTGGCTTTGGCGATCGTCGTAAAGCAATGCTACAAGATATCGCAGTGTTAACTGGCGGTACTGTTATTTCTGAAGAAATCGGCTTAGAGCTTGAAAAAGCAACAGTTGAAGACTTAGGTACAGCTAAGCGTGTTGTTATCACTAAAGACGATACAACAATCATCGATGGTGCTGGCGAAGAAGAAGGCATTAGCGGTCGTGTTTCTCAAATTAAAGCACAAATTGAAGAAGCAACGTCAGACTACGATAAAGAGAAACTACAAGAGCGTATGGCTAAACTTGCCGGCGGTGTTGCAGTAATCAAAGTAGGCGCAGCAACTGAAATTGAAATGAAAGAGAAAAAAGACCGTGTGGAAGATGCATTACATGCAACTCGCGCAGCGGTTGAAGAAGGCGTAGTACCTGGCGGCGGTGTTGCACTTGTACGCGCAGCAAGCAAGTTACTTGCTCTTGTTGGCGACAACGAAGATCAAAACCACGGTATTAAAGTTGCACTTCGTGCGATGGAAGCACCTCTTCGTCAAATCGTAACTAACGCAGGTGACGAAGCTTCTGTTGTTATTAACGCAGTTAAAGGCGGCGAAGGTAACTACGGTTACAACGCAGCAACTGGCGAATACAACGACATGATTGAAATGGGTATCCTAGATCCAACTAAAGTAACACGTTCTGCACTACAATTTGCAGGGTCTATTGCGGGTCTAATGATCACTACTGAAGCAATGGTAGCTGAAATCCCTAAAGATGAATCTGCTGGTGCACCTGATATGGGTGGCATGGGCGGAATGGGTGGCATGGGCGGCATGATGTGATAAGCATCACCGTTTAAGCACCTCGCTTACATAAAAACCCAGCTTCGGCTGGGTTTTTGCTTTTTAGTACTTTTTCATTGTTATTGTTCAATTTACCCCCAAATAGTAATAACTTATAAATTAAAAAACCACACCATGGACATACTTAATAGTAATGGAATTACTTTTTTTGCGGTGCTTGTAACCATAGTATCGGCATTACTGCTTTTAATTATTTGGCTTTTGTTAAAAATGATAGTGTGGGGAAAAAGCATGTCTAAAGGCGCTTATTTATTCTTAGCGTTTTTCCCGCTTATTTCACTGATGCCTATTCCGCCACCTACCTACGAAAATGTACAAAAGGCGAAGCAAGAGCAAAGAAAACGTAAAGAAGACTCGGGCGATCCACCGGATGAAGAAATATAATCTACAAATACATTACAGCCCTACACAAAGCACACAATGATATGTAAAAATGCGCAGCAACACAGTCAGGGAGTTATTTATGTCAGGTATAAAACAGCATATTGGTAGTATTGCTTTAGTCGTAAAAGATTATGATGAAGCTATTAAATTTTACACTAAGAAATTAAGCTTTGAATTAGTCGAAGACACTGATTTAGGTGAAGGTAAACGCTGGGTGCTAATTACACCGCCGCAGTCAAATGGTACGCATATACTACTTGCTCAAGCCACTGAACAAGAACAACTGAGTGCCATTGGTAACCAAGCTGGTGGTCGTGTTTGGCTATTTTTACATACTAACGATTTTTGGCGCGATCATGAAAGCATGTTAGCAAACGGGGTCGTCTTTAATGAACAACCCCGTAATGAACCTTACGGGACGGTTGCTGTTTTTGAAGATTTATACGGTAATAAGTGGGATTTAATTCAACAAAAATAGAAAGATTAATTTATTAACGCTCTAACTATTTTAAATAAATCTGAGGGTAGCATACCTCGCTGCCCTTCTCGCTCACTGGCGACATCACCGGCTTTAGCGTGCAGTGTTACGCCATAGCGCGCTGCTTCATCAATATTTAAACCTTGAGCCAGTAAGGCACCAATAATACCAGTTAGTACATCGCCACTACCACCCACGGCCAGTGCCGGATTGCCGTCCTCACACACCCACGTGTGCTCAGCATTATCAATTAAGGTACCTGCGCCTTTTAATACGCACGTAGCGTTATAGCGCTTTGCACATAGGCGAGCATTTTCAAACCTATTCGACTCAATTTCTTGTGTCGTTGTACTTAATAGCCTTGATGCTTCTCCAGGGTGTGGCGTAAGTATGCATCGCTCTAACATGTATGATGAAGCTTGCTTAGCCAGTAAGTTAAGGGCATCTGCATCTATAACTAGTGGCATTTTATTATTTTGGCAATATTGCATTACTTCATCGAACGTTTGTTGTGCCCATTCGTCCTGCTCAAGCCCTGGCCCTATTACCACACTGCTAGCCCATTCAAGCGCTTCTTGTAAATAGGCACTGCTTACCATCAATTCTGACCTACCAATGCTTACAGGCGCTATAGAGCTTGAATGTGTATATACTCTTACCATACCAGCACCTGCTCTAAGTGCAGCTTCGCTGGTTAATCTAATTGCTCCGGCAGTCCCTTCATTACCGCCTACACAGAGTAGTTTGCCATGAGTTCCTTTATGACTATTTTGGCTTCGCGCACCAAGCTTTTTAAAACTATTAATATTTATAAGTGTACCGCTTGAAGCTGCGAGCTCAAAAAATGCAGTTCCAATATTTAGATCGTCAAATATTAACTGCCCGCAATGTTGTTTACCTATAGCCGTTGTCAGCCCCTGCTTAATACCAACAAAGGTCATTGTTTTACTTGCTTGTATAGCAATATCTAAAGGTTGGCCAGTATCAGCGTTGATGCCTGAAGGCACATCTATACTCAATACAGGTTTATTACAGGCATTAATTTCATTAATAATTTTAGCAAAATTATCGCGTACTGAGCTTGTAATCCCAGTACCTAACATTGCATCTATAATTAAATCACTACGGTTTAATAACTCACTCGTATAAGCATTAACTTCACCGCCTTCATCACGCCACAATTTAGACGCTTTTGCTGCATCTCCTGTTAGTGCTTGTTCAGGGTTAACGGCACACAAAGTCACCAGCTTACCCGATTGCTTAATTAGGCTCGCGGTAATATAACCATCTCCAGCGTTATTACCATGTCCCACAATCACCAAGGTATGCTTAGCATTAAACTCTTTCCAAGCGTTGAACACAGCCTCACCTGCGCGATGCATGAGAGTAAATAAGTCACAATGACTATTTTTAGCAGCGAGAGCCTCGTTATCCCTAACTTCTTTTGCGGTAAATATTCGTTTATTTAGCATGAGGATTCCTTTAATAAGTGACACTTTACCTTATCAAATACACATATCTAGGGGCTAGCTTTGTGAGCTTTTTTAATCGGGATTAATTCGTTTATTAAAGTGCACTACAGGTAAAGTACTTATCGGGGTCAGATCAAATAACTGATAGCTGATAGCTGATAGCTAAACACTTTTCTTCAGACATTAAAAAACCCGAGGCTAAGCTCGGGTTTTTTTAGTATTAATTAACTTAAAAGTTAACT
>NZ_PNCW01000040.1:0-66993 GCF_005886985.1 Pseudoalteromonas sp. S3178
AGTTAACTTTTAAGTTAATTATTAGAAAAAGGTCACTTAGGTGGCCTTTTTTAATGTCTGAAGAAAAGTGATTAGTTTTCAGCTATCAGCTTTCAGTAGCTCGGAGTTAAATTTAGAGGGCTACGTTTGTGTTTAAGTTTAAGTAATTTAAATATAATTAAGGCATAAAAAAGCACGACTTCAAGCCGTGCTATTCATAAAACTCTTTGACAACTTACCCGCTAGTGTTTCTTAGCGTACTTTTCAGCTTGTTTTAACACTCTTAATAAATTGCCACTTAAAATCTTTTTGATATCAGCATCGCTATAATCTCTATCCATTAAACCTTGAACAAGATTAGGGTAGCTAGACACATCTTTTAAACCAATTGGCAGTGAATCACCCACGCCATCGTAGTCAGAACCAATACCAACATAATCAATACCAATTAGCTCAACAACGTGGTCAATATGATCCAGCACCTGTTCAAGGCTTGCATATGGGTATGGGTTCTTAGCACGATACGCAGCATCAAAATCTTTACTTAACTTAGTGCCTTCTTTTTTAGCTGACTCTTTTGAACTTTTTAACTGTTTACCCCAGCTACCAGCTTTTGCGGTAACAAAGCTTGAGCCAAAGTTAATTTGAATAACACCGCCATTTTCTTTAAGTGCGAGTAGCATATCGTCATTCATATTTCGCTCAAAACCTGGCGTATATTTACGTAGCGATGAATGCGAGGCAATTACCGGCGTTTTAGAGAGCTCCATTACTTGATAAAACGCATCATCTGAAATATGAGATACATCGACTAACATACCTACATTGTTCATTTCAGTGATAAGCTTTTTACCAAATGGGCTTAAACCTTTCCATTTACGGCGTATATCGTAAGAAGAGTCAGAAATATGATTGCTTTGCGAGTGAGCTAGCGTGATGTAGCGAATACCACGGTCATAAAAGTGCTGAAGGTTTTTCATATCGCCTTCAATTGGTGAACCGTTTTCCATACCCATCGCAATAGACAGCTTGCCCTGTTTAAACTGCTCTTCAATATCAGCGCTTGAGCTGGCAATGGCAAACTTATCAGGTGCGCGCTGAGCGATGGCTTCCATACTATCAATCATTTGATTGGCTAACTGGTAACTTTTACCTTTGCCTTCAAACTCTAAATGCGCAGGAATATAAATCGACATAAATGGGGCGTTTAAACCGCCTTTAACGGCGCGAGGGTAGTCAAAGTCGCCATCAGCGGTAGCTTTAGTTACATCAACCCAGCCTTCGTGTATACGGTAAGGTACATCAATGTGGGTATCTATTAAAATAGTGTCTTTGGCAAGTTTAACTGCTTTGTCTGACGGGCTTTTTACTTGCTCTGCAAAGGCTTGAGGTGTTAATGCTAGTGATATGGCTACCACTAGAGTGCTGAGTTTTATCATGTTTTGGCTCTTTGGGTAAAAAGCCATTGTGTACGTTCAGTTCAAAAGTTACAAGTGTTACGCTTTAATCAAATGACTGCGCCACATGCTCTTCACTTTGTAGTGCTTTAAATTCGCCTTTTGAAATTATAGTTACTGACTCATGTAGCTCTGAAAAAAACACCATCGCTTCGCCGCTTTTTAGTTGTTGGTTAACCTGAGCGACTTTGCTTTCAATTGTTATTTCTTGCTCACCGTAATCAGTGCCTTCGCGCAGTACATAACTTTCAATTAAATTATAAAGAGTGTCTTTATCGAGTTGTTCAAAAGGGATAATCATTACTGCTTGTTACTCGCTTTATTTAATATGTGTTGGCCAAAATAATATGGCACGGCTTTCTCTAACCAAAATACAGGTTTAAAAGGGTTGTTACCGCTAATAAAACCTACGTGGCCGCCTTTCTCTGAGACGCACAGCGTAACATGCTCACTTACATCTTGCCTACTCGGTACGGCTTTAATAGAGAGCATTGGGTCGTCTTTAGCGTGAATAATAAGCGTAGGAATAGCGATGTCTTTTAAGTACGGCATAGCGCTGGCTTTACGATAGTAATCGTGTGCGTTTTCAAAGCCATGTAATGGTGCAGTTAGCTGGTTATCAAACTCTAATAAATCGTCAATTTCCATTAGTTGGTCGGTAGTAATCGGTATTTGCTGCTTTATTTGCGGCAATTTGCGTTGCATTGACTTTTTCATTCTATCGAGCAGATATTTTTGGTAAATTTTACCTAAGCTTTTACGAATAACATCGCTTGAAGAGGATAAATCATAAGGTGCCGATACTACCGCTGCTGCACTTAATGGGCATGTTTCGCGCTCTTCACCTAAGTATTTAGCCAGCACATTGCCACCTAGCGAAAACCCTACGGCCATAATCGGGCGTGTTGGAAATTGTTGGCGTAAATGGTCAATAAAAAAAGCTAAATCTGCTGTATCACCACTGTGATATGCGCGCGGAAGGCGATTTACTTCAGTTGAGCAGTTTCTAAAGTGCATAAGCACTACTGCATAACCTTGTTTTTTTAAGGCCTTCATCATGCCTTTGGCATAAAAGCTATTTATGTTGCCTTCAAGACCATGTAAAACAACGGCAAGTGGAGCTGTTTCGTTATGTGGAAGCGACCAAGCAAGCTCGATAAAGTCACCATCAGGTGTATCAAGCTGCTCAAGTTCGTAGCGAGTATGGTGAAATGGGCGGAAAAAACGCGGCATTATGGTCTGAACGTGACGATTGGTCATCCACCATGCTGGTTTGAACTGAGAGATCATGTTTGTACTACGCACTTTGTATTAAACGAAAAGCTAGTGTATCAAATTTTTCGCTGCAGAAAATAAAAAGCGCCTAACTAGTAAACTAATAAGGCGCTTTAGTGCGTCGTGCTTAATTTTTAATGCTAATCAGGAACTTCCGCTTCACTTATTTTTTTAATAAAGTAAAAAGCGTAAAATAAACAAAGAGAAATCACGACACCTAAGATCCCAAAAGACATAAATAATACAGGGTCGCTAAAAAAGTCTCTAAAGAATACGTTCATGAGTTTTCTCCTCGTTGGTTGATGAGTTAATCATAGAGGGAGTTTGCAGGGAGTAATGTGATCGAGATCAAACTATTTTTCTAAGTGGGAAGAGTAACCACTCTAAGTTGATTTAGATCATGTTTTAAAGACTATTAGATTATTACCGAAGCGCTGTTTTAATTTAGGCTAGCTTTACGTATAGCTCGATATTATTAGGTTTTATCACTTCTACCATTTTAAACTGGTTAGCTTTATCAACAAGCATTTGCTGTTGCTGTTTTTCAAGCTTTAACTCTGCGCTTAATAACTCTTCACGTATTTTTGTGTAGTCAGCAATCGTCTCCTGATTTGCTTTTAAATAGCTACGGGCAGAGCGCAGTGGATTAAGTGCTTGCGTATCAAATTCGTCAATTGACTCTATTAAAGTACTGAGCTGCTCGGCATTGATACTTAGTTTAAGTGAGTCTAAATACAGTAATAATAAACACAGATTAACGTTTTTACCTTGCTGGTTTTGTAGTGCCAGCAAGGTTTGTTGTTGCCCAGGCTTTGCGTACAAGGTGCACGAAAATTGCCAAAAACGGTCGCTATTGAGCAAGTTCATCGGTAAAAGCCTGTTCTTTTTCTTCCATTTCTTCAAGAGCCATAAGGAGCTCTTCTTCAATGTCGTTAAGTTTAGGTGTTAGCGTTGCTTGCTTAGCAATTAGCTCTTTTAATTGGGCTTTATTGTCGTCGTTGTAGAGTTCGTTATCGCCAAGGGCCACTTCTACTTCGCTAAGCTCTGCAGAGTATTTGTCTAGTTGTTTTTCAAGCTTTTCAATTTGCTTTTTAAGCGGTTGAATGGCTTTTCTAAATTCGGCTTCTAAGCGTTTTTGCTCTTTTCGGTTAATACCTGAGTTAGCTTTAGGCTCATCACTTTGCTGGGCTTTTACTGCTTCTTTATTCGCATTTAGTAACCACTGATAATACGCATCTAAATCGTAGCCAAATTGAGTTACTTTGCCATCATCTACTAAATAAAACTCATCAGCGGTGTTTTTAAGCATGTGGCGGTCGTGCGATACAGTAACCATTGCGCCTTCAAAACCCTGTAGTGCCATAACAAGTGCGTGGCGCATTTCTAAATCAAGGTGGTTGGTAGGCTCATCAAGCAGTAGTAAGTTAGGCTTTTGATACACCAGCATAGCAAGGACTAAGCGTGCTTTTTCACCGCCCGAAAAGGGCGCTACTGGCTCTAGAGCTTTATCACCAATAAAGGCAAAGCCACCTAAAAAGTCACGTAGTGATTGTTCAGTAGCTTTTGGGTTTAAACGTTGTAAATGTGTAATCGCGCTGGCTTTTAAATCAAGCGATTCAAGTTGATGCTGCGCAAAATAACCAATATTTAAACCATGATGCTGCACAACCTTACCTGCTTGTGGCTCTAAGTCACCAGAGAGTAGTTTAATTAGCGTTGATTTACCTGCGCCATTTCTACCAAGTAAAGCAATGCGACTACCAGGTACTAAGTTAAGCTCTATATTATTTAAAATAGTCACTTCACCATAACCCGCTTTAGCTTTATCTAAACTCATTAGCGGGTTTGGTAGGGCTGTAGGCTCTGCAAATTCAAAATTGAACGGTGAGTCAGCGTGAGCTGGTGCTAGCTTTTCCATTCGCTCTAGCGCTTTTACACGGCTTTGTGCTTGTTTTGCTTTGCTAGCTTTTGCCTTAAAACGAGTAATAAACTGCTCAAGGTGTGCAATTTGCTCTTGCTGCTTGTCAAACATTGCTTGCTGTTGTAATAGGCGCTCTGCTTTTTGGCGCTCAAATTGCGAATAGTTACCTTTGTACACATTAATAAGTTGCTTATCTACATGCCAAATTTGATCAACCACTGCATCTAAAAACTCACGGTCATGCGATATAAGCACAAGGGTGCCTGTGTAGGCGCGTAAAAAGCGCTCAAGCCAATACACTGCGTCTAAATCGAGGTGGTTAGTTGGTTCATCAAGTAGCAGTAAATCGGCATCACGAATTAGTGCTTGCGCAAGGTTTAAACGCATGCGCCAACCACCTGAAAACGCACTTACGGGGTTTTCTATTTGATTATTGGCAAAGCCTAAGCCGTGTAATAGTTCGCCCGCAGTTGACTCAATGCTATAACCTTTTATGTTTTCTAGTTGAATATGCACTTTGGCTTGTGTGTCGCCATCGTTTGTTCGCTCTGCTTCACGTAGGGCAATACGCAATGCGTAATATTCAGGATGCCCTTGCAGTACATAATCAAGTGCACTTATTTCAAGTGCTGGAGTTTCTTGCTTAACAGAGGAGATAGACCAATCTTTAGGGATGCTGCAGCTGCCGGCGTCTAACTGTAGTTCTGATTTTAATAAACCAAATAACGTTGATTTTCCGCAACCATTGGCACCTACAAGGCCAACTTTATGTTCTGGAAATAAAGTGGCTGATGCATTTTTTAATAAGGCTTTACCGCCACGAAGTAGTTCTATTTCTGAGATTTGGATCATGAATGCGTTACTTTGCTGTGCCCTTGTTAAGTTGGCGCTATCATAGCATAGAACTTAATGCTCTTATCAAGCGTATCAACAGGTGACGTTATACGATAAAATATAGGCAGTTCAAACCACAGGAAAAATGTTGTGAGACAAAAGAAGCGATTTATTGCTGGTGCATCGTGCCCTGAGTGTAAAGCTATGGATACCATGATGCTATACAGAGAACATGATGTTGAAAAAGTAGAGTGTGTTGAGTGTGGGCATAAAATGTCGCAACCCGATAACGCTGTTCAGGCGTCAACTCGCCAATTTGAACAAGTAATTGGTGTGTTTAAACCGGGCGATTAACCCGGTTTTTATTTTAACCCACTTTAGTAATGCGGTGGCGGAGGCTCTTGCATTTGCGACATTAACGATGGCTGCTGCGACTCTTTTAGCTTTTCTGCTAGTAGCTCAGTTTGGCGCTTCATTTTTGCAAGCTGCTGTTGGTGTGCTTTTAGCTCGTCATTTAATATATCAATCGTTTCGTCTTGAAAAGCCACTTTGGCTTCAAGTTCCATTAAGCGATGTTCAATTGTGTTCATTATCTTCTCGTATAATAAAGCGCTCAGCGATACCGCTTGAGCTCTCGGTTAACAACGACTTGCCGTTTTGTATAAACGTTACATCTAACACCACTGCCGATTTAGGCTTGCTGCCTTCGCGCGGCGTTACTTGCCAAGTTTGAATTTTTTCACCGCTGGGTAATTGCCATAAATCAACACGTTTATTAGGCGAACCCGTTGCGAGCAATGTGCCTTGTTCGTTAAAGCGTACCGCAGTAAAAATTTTCTGACGCGCAATATACGCCAGTTTACTCACAAGGTCACCTGTAGTCAGCTTCCATACATGTGCTTGCTTCATACTATCTGCGGTAAATGCATAGCGACCTTGTGGGTCAAGCGTTACTTGGGTAACACGAGTAGGGTGGTTAAAGCGATGAATTACTTGCCCCGTACGTGTGTCCCAAAAATACGCAACGTAATCGTTAGAGCCACTTAAGGCGTAGCGTCCGTTAGGTGATAGGTCAACAGTATTAACTTTATCCTGATGACCTAAAAATTCAATACGACGTCCTGTTTCTAGGTTTACAAATACGACAACACCGTCGCTTCGCCCATATAAAACGCTGCGACCTTGGTTACTAATAGCAATATCACGAATACTGGCTTTTTGTATTTCGTAGTAACCTTTATTTTTGCCAGTGGCTATATCCCATACGGCAAAAGTGGTTTTTTCTGCGGTAACGGCCACGCTGTTATCAAACGCTATAGCAACGGCATAAACTAAACTGTCTTGCGATTGCTGCTGATACCACTGGTATTTTAATACTTGCTGTTGATTATCCCACAATGCGACCCCATGGTTGATAGAGGAGATCAAACTGTATTTACCATCGTTAGATAACGCTGACGAAAACGCGCCTTGCGCTGCGTGTTCGTAACTAGCTACAGCCTGCTGTTTTTTTTCGGTACAGGCGATAGCTAAAAAACAGCTAAATACGATTAAAAAAGTACGAAATATCGACATAATACAGGTATTTTCCCTTAACTCTTCGTGATTGAGAGGTTAGACTAGGTCACGTTTAAGGCCTAGGTTGTTTGTCTAATCACTGGATATGTTTTAGTTTAGCTAACAACGTGAAATTTAGTCATTAAACAAGCAGCCTATCATGTGGGCCGTTGATCTTTAACTAGTAATAATACATTAAAATGGCAACTGCAAAGTGTGTCGGAGATTTAAAATGAAAAAGACGATTAGATTGTCATTGATTGCAGCGTCAGTTTTAGCGCTTACAGCTTGTAATCAAGAAGCAAAAAAAGAACAAGCTGAAGTTAAATTAGACACTGTAGAACAGCAACAAGCATACGGTATTGGTGCATCTGTAGGTAACTTTTTAAATAAAGACCTAGCAGACAAATCAGAAATTGGTATTGAGCTAGACCAAGCACTTTTAATTCGTGGTTTTGAAGATGCGCTTGCTGGTAATGCAAAAATTGACGAAGAAAAAATTCGTGAAGTACTTACCGAGCTAGATACATCAGTTCGTACTAAACAAGAAGCAAAAGCAAAAGTAGAGTCTGAGAAAAGCAAAGAAGCAGGTGTTAAATACCTAGCTGACAACGCTAAAAAAGAAGGCGTTACAGTAACTGAGTCTGGTCTTCAGTATGAAGTTCTTAGCGAAGGCGACGGCGAAAAGCCAGCAGCAACTGATGTAGTTAAAGTTCACTACAAAGGTACTTTATTAGACGGCACTGAGTTTGATAGCTCATACGCTCGTAACGAGCCTACAACTTTCCCTCTTAACCGTGTAATTGCTGGTTGGACTGAAGGTTTACAGCTTATGTCTGTAGGTTCTAAGTACAAGTTCACTATTCCTTCAGAACTTGCTTACGGCGATCGCGATTTAGGTAAAATCCCTGCTAATTCAACATTAGTATTTGAAGTAGAATTACTTGAAATTCAAAACGAAGAAGCACCTGCACAATAATAAGTTTATTGTACAAATAAAAAAGGAGCCTAAAGGCTAATGCCGATCAGTTAAGAAATATTTTAATGATCGGTTGACCGATCTTTTATAGATGTAAGAATCCGATGAGCATTTGCCATCGGATTTTTTTATGAATATTAAAACAGCTTTAGACACCGCATTTAATGCCAGTACCCAATTTCATTCGTTTGAAAAACTCTCGTCATTTCTACAGCCATCTATTATTGATGAGGCTTTTGTTGAAGCAGGAGTCGCCACCGTCAGAAAGCGTCGCTTACCTCTTGAATCTGTGATGTGGTGTGTCATGGGGATGAGTCTTTTTAGGCAAGAGTCAGTGTGGAATATTGCGACTAAGATGGATATTGCACTACCAGGTAAAGCACCGCTTGTTGCACCCAGTGCGATGGTTCAGGCGCGACAGCGCCTAGGAACCGAAGCTGTCGAACAATCCTTTAAGAAGATGGCCAAGCATTGGTATCAACAAAATAAATTCGAAACATGGAGTGGACTAAATTTGCTCGGTGTCGATGGGGTTGTGTGGAGAACGGGTGATACCGCTCAAAACCGTGAAAAGTATGGCTCTGGTAGTACTCAGTATGGCGATACGGCATTTCCTCAAATCCGCATGGTGTGCCAAATGGAACTGACAAGCCACCAACTCATTAATAGTGCATTTGATAAGTACAAATCGAATGAAATGGTGCTAGCAGAGCAGCTAATTAATGATACCCCGAATCATTCACTGACCCTGTTTGACCGTGGTTTTTATTCCTTAGGCTTGCTGCATCAATGGCAAAAAGCGGGAGAGGAAAGACACTGGATGATACCGGCAAGAAAAGGGCTTCAGTTTGATGTAATAAAAAGTTATAGCCGTGTAGATAAGCGGGTAAGGCTGAGAGCCACACCACAAGCGAGAAAGAAGTTCCCCGAGCTGCCGGACGAGATTGAGGCGCGACTAATTACGAAAAAAGTTAAAGGGAAAGAGTGCCGAATTCTTACATCGCTTACCGATGTAATGCGTTACCCCAGTGAGGAAATTGTAGACTTATACAGCCACCGCTGGGAAATTGAGTTAGGGTATCGTGAAATGAAACACACGCTACTGAACAGTGAATACACGCTTAGAAGCAAACGCCCAGACATGGTTGAACAAGAATTGTGGGGGTTACTGCTTGCTTATAACTTGATAAGAGTGGCTATGACCGAAGCGGCTAAACGTAAAGGTATCTGGCCAAATCAGCTAAGCTTCAGCGGGTGCTCAAGCGCGGTTGTGGCATTCCTACTTACAACAGGGCTTACAAGCCCAGGAAAGCTACCCGTGTTGTATGAAAACCTCATCAATCAACTGACTTATTATGAGCTTCCAATACGGCGGGAGGACAGATCTTACCCTCGCTGGGTCAAACCCAAACCAAGCAAATACCCCACCAAAAAGAAAAATACCAGTCAGCTTAACTGACTGGCATTAGACCTTAGGTCCCTTTTTTAATGTGCTTAATTAATCTTAGTGATTAGAAAACAAGTTATCAATCAGCTCATCTTCAAGCGCAAAACGTGCTTCAAGTGCCTCACCAATAACTGATAAATCTTTATCAAAGTCTGCTAATAAGTCTTCTTTATCTACTTCGGCGTATTTATCATTAAAATCCAGTGCAACATCGGTTGTGCTAGAAATACGCGGGTAAATAGAATTTGCCAGTTCTTGGCTTTGCAAACCCTTTTTTTCACATGCTTTTGCAATATCGTCATACACTTCAAAATGGCCCGCCGATAGGTAATCCATTAAAAGTTGGCAAAAAGACTCAATAACTTGCGGCTCAGGTAACGCATGATCTTTTTTATCGTACGGCGAAAAGCCTGCAATCTTGCAATACAACACAATAAGTTCTTGGCGTTCGTTAAGCCATTTATCAATTACTGTGTGGCTACCACCCCATTTTTGTTGAGCTTTTTCTACACGCGTCAGCATAATTGTTCTCCTAGCTGGGTTGGTCTTTTTAATTAAAATATAATCGGTTTATATACATCAAGATATATTTAATTAGCGTGTATATCAACAAGTAAAGTAGCCTTCTAGAAGGTTGTGTTTTTTAAAAGTTATTCCAGCGGGGAAATTTTATTGCAGGCAAGAAAAAACCACCAGTTACGGTGGTCTAATTTCTTTCAGTGACTTGTTTATACAAGCTTTCTTATTTTTATGAGATAATTTTTATTGTTATTATTTTAAAGCTATTATTTTTATTGTTTTAAGATTTTTATTATTGTTTTTGTTAACGCGGGACAAACAATAACAAGGTTTTTGTGATGTTGCAAACATATTAACAAAAAGTTTTTATTGTTAGTTCTTTTTGCTTATTTAGTAATCAAAACAGACGAATATAGCAACAAAACGTGATCTCGCACCAGGAAGTTGTCTTTTCGCTCTTAAGCAATAGAGGGGCGATGAATATGGTGGTACAATCTTGCACAATTTCTATAAGCCTTAGGATCATTTACGCTATGAGCGAATTAAAAAACGACCGTTATTTACGTGCACTTGCAAAACAACCTGTTGATGTAACCCCGGTATGGATGATGCGCCAAGCAGGACGCTATTTACCAGAGTACCGTGCTACACGTGCACAAGCGGGCGATTTTATGAGCCTGTGCCGTAATGCTGAACTTGCCTGTGAGGTAACACTACAACCACTTCGTCGTTACCCGTTAGATGCCGCTATTTTATTTAGCGATATTTTAACCATTCCTGACGCAATGGGTTTAGGTTTGTACTTTGAAACTGGCGAAGGTCCTAAGTTTGAAAACCCAATTTCGTCACTTGCTGATGTTAAAAAGATTCCAAAACTCGATCCTACAGACGAGCTTGGTTATGTAATGAATGCAGTAAGTACCATACGTCGTGAACTTAAAGGCGAAGTACCATTAATTGGTTTTTCGGGTTCACCGTGGACACTTGCTACTTACATGGTTGAAGGCGGTAGCAGTAAAGTATTCGGTAAAATTAAGAAAATGGCGTTTGCAGAGCCGCAAACACTGCATTTATTACTCGATAAACTAGCTGATTCAGTGATTGATTACTTAAACGCGCAAGTAAAAGCGGGTGCACAATCACTAATGGTATTTGACTCGTGGGGTGGTGTATTAAGCCCGCGCGATTACAATGAGTTCTCATTGCAGTACATGCATAAAATTGTTGATGGTTTAATCCGCGAATACGATGGTCGTAAAGTACCCGTAACGCTATTTACTAAAAACGGTGGCCAATGGATTGAAGCAATAGCGGCTACAGGCTGTGATGCAGTAGGCCTAGATTGGACTATTAACATTAGCGACGCTAAACGCCGTGTAGGCGATAAAGTGGCGCTGCAAGGTAATATGGACCCGTCAATGCTTCACGGTACGCCAGATCGTATACGCCAAGAAGTAGGTACTATCTTAGAAGATTTTGGCACAGGCAATGGCCACGTGTTTAACTTAGGCCACGGTATCACACCAGATGTAGATCCTGAAAATGCTGGCGTATTCATTAATGCAGTACATGAGCTAAGTGCTAAGTACCATAAGTAATAGCCACTTAAACAAGCTTTAAAACTGTTTAAAAGTAAAAAACCCGCTAAGTTGCGGGTTTTTTGTTACCTATTTATAAAGGCTTTTAAAACTACTTATTGAAGCGATTATTTAAATAAGCGATTTAAACCATTTAACGCTGCAACACGGTAGGCTTCAGCCATCGTTGGGTAGTTAAATGTGGTATTTACGAAGTAATCGATATTATTGCCGCCATTTTTTTGTTCCATAATGGCTTGGCCAATGTGAACAATTTCAGAGGCACGTTCACCAAAGCAATGTACGCCAAGTACTTCTTTGGTTTCGGTGTGGAATAATATTTTTAAGCTACCTACTTCAGTGCCTGCAATTTGCGCGCGCGCTAAATGCTTAAACTGAGCACGGCCAACTTCATAAGGTACTTTAGCTGCTGTAAGCTCTTGCTCTGTTTTACCTACAGAGCTCATTTCTGGAATCGTATAAATACCTGCCGGAATATCAATAATCAGGCGGTCGTCGCAGTTACCGCAGGCAATCGCATCAGCAGCTATACGGCCTTGGTCAAACGCTGCGCTGGCAAGACTTGGGTAACCAATAACATCGCCTACTGCGTAAACATTATCGATTTCTGTTTGGTATGTTTCGTTCACTTTTAGTTGACCACGGCTATCAGCTTTTAAGCCAATGGCTTCAAGGTTCAGTGTATCAGTATTACCGGTACGACCATTGGCAAATAAAATACAGTCAGCCTTTACACGCTTGCCTGATTTTAAATGCATTATAACGCAGTCATCACGTGTTTCTATACGATCAAACTCTTCATTATGGCGAATAACAATACCGCTATTCCAAAAGTGGTAGCTTAGCGCATCTGATATTTCAGCATCCATAAAGGCAAGTAAACGGTCGCGGGTGTTAACTAAATCAACTTTAGCACCTAAGCCTTTAAAAATAGAAGCATACTCACAGCCAATAACACCCGCACCGTATATAAGTACGCGATGTGGGTCGTGCTCAAGGCCGAGTATAGTGTCACTTTCGTAAATACGAGAATGGCTAAAGTCTACCTCTGGTGGACGATAAGGGCGTGAGCCGGTGGCGATTACAATTGTTTTAGCCGTTAATCGCTCTGTTGAACCGTCATTACGTTTAACTTCAATAGTATGCTTATCTACAAAGCTCGCGTCGCCTTGAAACATATGAATGCGGTTACGATCGTAAAAACTACTACGTAAATTAGACTGTTTCGAAATAACCGAACTTGCATGACGTAAAATATCAGGAAACGTTAAGCGGCTAGGGCGCTCGCCAACATTAAACAACGGGTTTGCTTTATATTCAATGTAGCGACTAACCGAGTGACGTAGTGCTTTTGAAGGAATAGTACCCCAATGTACACACCCACCGCCTACAGTTTCTTGGCGTTCAATAACCGCTACTTTTTTGTCGTTTTTTGAAAGGTTCATGGCGGTACCTTCACCGCCAGGACCCGTGCCAATAATTATTGCGTCATATTGGTATGTCACGGGTACTTTTTTTTGTTCTGGTTGTTTGGCCACAGCCACTCCTAAATTAATTAAAAGAGGCTTTTAATAACCTCGCATTAAGTGCTAGCCATGCCTGTTTTTGATTTTCCCAGGCGGCTTCCAACTCATGGTATTGTGCCATTAATGCTGATTGTTCACACTGCTTTGCCATGTTATTTTTTTTAACTTCTAACACTTGTTTTTGTAGTGAACAATAATTTTGCAGTTTTTTCAGCAGTAAATCGTACTCTTGTTGTAATAATGTAAGCTTATCTTGGGCTAAAGGCAATTTTGCAAGGCGAGTTTGCGTTTTACTCATTAGTGTTTCTGCTTTGGCTTTTTCTATACGTTCAACGGGTGTGCGCTTTAATTTGTTAGCTAAACCAATAGCAGCTAAAGAGCGGATCATCCATTTGGTTGGATCGTAATGAAACCACTTAATACCGTTACGGTAGTCGCTTGCAAAAATGTGGTGGAAGTTATGATATCCCTCACCATAAGTAAATAAAGCTAAAAAGCCGTTATCACGTGCTGTATTTTTTTCAGTGTATGGGCGTGAGCCCCAAATGTGAGCAACTGAATTAATAAAAAAAGTAAAGTGCTGGCTTAATACTAAGCGTAGTAAGCCGGCTAAAATTAACATGCCCCATACATCGCCAACTAAAAATCCAAGTGCAAGTGGAAGGCCTACGTTCATAGCAATAGCAAGCTTTAAATAGTGTTTGTGTTGCCACATCACTATTTTATTGCGTTGTAAGTCGCGGCAGTTACTATAGTCGCTATAACTATCGCCTTGGTAATCACGAAGCATCCAGCCTATGTGGCTGTACCAAAAACCGTTTGTTGCGGCGTATGGGTCTTTTACTGGGTCGTCTACTTGACCGTGGTGTATGCGATGATCGCTACTCCAATGCAGGGCACTGTTTTGCAAAGCAAAGGCGCCACCAAGTGCAAAAATAAATTCAACTGCATGGTGTGCATTATACGCTTTGTGCGCCCATAATCTGTGGTATCCGGCAGTGATAGATAGGCCCGCGTAAAACATGCAGCCTACAAATGCAATCCAATGTGCGCTGGTAAATCCGTAGCTAATGCCGTACCAAGGTACAAGTGTGACAGCCGCCAAAAAGGTTAGGCTAAAAAATAGGACGTTTGTCCAAATAATTGGTGGTTTATTCATCGTATTTACTCTCAGCGTACAACTGTAAGCTAAAATAGTGTTTCAATCTCTTGTCGTCAAGTATTAGACTAGACAATTAGGCTAATTATCATTAAAACTTCATATAAAATTACTCAGGGAGCTGTGGATGTCGGGTGTTAGAGCACAACAGAAGCAAAAAACACGACAAGCCTTAATTGAGGCGGCATTTAATCAGCTAAGTGCTGATCATAGTTTTTCAAATTTAAGTTTGCGCGAAGTTGCGCGTGAAGCCGGAATTGCCCCCACCTCTTTTTATCGCCATTTTAAAGACATGAACGAGCTAGGCTTAACAATGGTCGACGAAGCCGGTTTAACGCTTCGCCAGCTTATGCGCCAAGCCCGCAGACGTATAGCCAGTGGCGGCAGCGTAATAAATACTTCGGTTGTTACCTTTATGGAGTTTATTGATAACTCAAGCAACCAATTTAGATTACTACTACGCGAGCGCTCTGGCACCTCCAAAGCCTTTAGAGCCGCTGTTGCACGCGAAGTAAAACACTTTATTTTAGAACTTGCGCATTATTTAGAAAGCGAAACCAAGTGCGATTCAATCCACGCTTATATTCAGGCCGAAGCCATGGTTACGCTGGTATTTAATGCCGGTGCTGAAGCACTCGACATTGAAGGCCAGCAACGTGATGAATTAATTGAGCGTGTTATTTGGCAGCTACGTTATATTACTCGCGGTGCAGGGCATTACATCAGAGAAACAAATAAAGAAGCGTAGCTTAAAAAAATAGCAAAAAGTTAATATAAGCAGAGTATTCTAAAGCGCTTATTAAATTAAACATAAGCGCACCTATTTGTGAGTTTTTAATTCTTTAAGTAGACTCTTGTTAGATTAATCTTTCTGTTTAATTCGATTTTAAATATGCTGCGTGGAATATTTATGCTTGCACCCACTGCGCTGTAATGTTAAAAATAGGCCTCACTGAACACACACACAAGAAACAAGATGCAAAATATTCGTTTAATTACACTAAAACTTAACCTCTTACTGCTATGGTCAGTGAGCGGGGATTAGTGTGTTTGCATCGAGTTAAACATTAAAAACCCCGCAATTGCGGGGTTTTTTTTATCTCGCGGCTGGGATAAATTGAAATTTGGGTAATAGAGGAATGAGGGGCAGTTATGCAAGACAAAGATAAAGTATGGATTTTTGATACCACCTTACGTGATGGCGAGCAGGCACTTAAAGCAAGCCTTACAGAAGACGATAAAATTCAGTTAGCGCATACTATTAGCCGCTTGAATGTTGATGTGATGGAAGTGGGTTTTCCGGTTTCGAGCCCTGCTGATTTTCGCTCGGTGCAACGTATTGCAACCGAAGTAAAAGGACCGATTATTTGTGGTTTAGCACGCTCTGTTGCTAAAGACATTGAAGCCTGTGGCGAAGCACTTCGCACAGCACAGCAAAGCCGTATTCATACTTTTATTGCCACAAGTCCTTTGCACCTTGAACATAAATTACGCATGAGCCTAGATGACGCAACTGCAATGGCGGTTAAATCAATTAAATTAGCGCGTAACTACACTGATGATGTTGAGTTTTCGTGTGAAGATGCAGGGCGTACGCCGCATTGGGATTTATGTAAAATTGTTGAGCAGGCAATTAATGCGGGTGCCTCTACTATTAACTTGCCAGATACAGTTGGCTTTGTAACGCCAGACGAATACGCTGCAATGATCCGCCATTTAATGAATAACGTGCCAAATATTGATAAAGCGCGTTTAAGTGTACATTGTCATAACGATTTAGGTTTAGCTGTAGCTAACTCGGTAGCCGCTGTACAAGCGGGTGCTCGCCAAATTGAATGTACAATAAATGGTATTGGTGAGCGTGCGGGTAACTGTTCGCTTGAAGAAGTGGCGATGATCATGAAAATGCGCAAAGACCACTTAAAAGTACATACCGATATTAAAAGCGAAGAAATTTATCGCGCATCTCGCCAAGTGGCAAAAATTTGTAATATGCCGGTTCAGCCAAATAAAGCCATTGTGGGCGAAAACGCTTTTGCACATAGCTCGGGCATTCACCAAGATGGCGTATTAAAAGCGCAAAATACTTACGAAATTATGTCGCCAGAAAGCGTAGGTGTGCCAAATAACCAATTAAATATGACTTCGCGTTCGGGTCGTCATGTTATTGAGCACCGCTTAGAAGAGTTAGGTTACCAAAAAGCTGATTACGACATGGACAGCTTATACGAGAGCTTTTTAGCATTAGCTGATCAAAAAGGCACCGTATACGATTACGACCTTGAAGCCATGATTTACTTTAATCAAATTAACGACAAAGACGAAAAATACCAATTAGAGTTTGTAAACTCAGCGTCTAACTCGCAGTCGGTAGCCAGCTCTACCATTGGGATGTTAATTAATGGCGAAGCAAAACAAGAAGCTGCCACAGGTAATGGCCCTGTTGAAGCCTCGTTTGCGGCAATTGAGCGCTTAACCGGTATGAGCGTTGAAATGATTGAATACAACTTAGAAGCGACAGGGCAAGGCGCAAGCTCGCTTGGTCAAGTAAACATTATTGCTAAATACGATGGCCGCCCTTATCACGGTGCGGGTATTGCTGCGGATGTGGTAGAGGCGTCGGTACGCGCCATGATCCGTGTTTACAACTTAATTTATCGTGCACAAAAAGTGTCTGATTTAAAACAACAAAGGAAAGCAGGATGAGTAAAACAAACTACAGCGTTGCAGTATTAGCTGGCGACGGTATTGGCCCAGAAGTAATGGCAGCAGCAGAGCAAGTACTTGATGCTGTAAGCAATAAGTTTGGTTTTACCCTGAACCGCCAGCATCATGCTATTGGTGGCGCAGCCATTGACGAATTTGGTGAAGCATTACCACCAAAAACGCTAAGCGCATGTGAAAACGCCGATGCCATTTTATTTGGCTCAGTAGGTGGCCCTAAGTGGGAAAACCTACCACCAAACGAGCAACCTGAGCGTGCATCGCTTTTACCGCTTCGTAAGCATTTTGGTTTGTTTTGTAACTTACGCCCAGCACAACTTTTACCCGCACTTAGTGCAGCATCGCCATTACGTGCAGATATTAGCGAAAAAGGCTTTGATATTTTATGTGTGCGCGAGCTTACAGGTGGCATTTACTTTGGTGAAAAAGGCCGAAGTGGAGAGGGCGCTGAAGAAGCCGCATTCGATACACAAACATACTCACGTAAAGAAATTGAACGCATTGCCCGCTTTGCCTTTGAAGCGGCAAAATTACGTAGTAACCATGTAACCTCGGTAGATAAAGCCAACGTACTTGCATCAAGCGTATTATGGCGTGAAGTAGTTACCGAAGTAAGCAAAGACTACCCAGAAGTAAGCCTAGATTATATATACGTAGATAACGCAGCGATGCAGTTAGTTAAACAGCCTAGCCAGTTTGACGTACTACTTTGCGATAACTTATTTGGTGATATTTTGTCAGATGAGTGTGCGATGATCACAGGCTCTATGGGCTTATTACCATCAGCAAGCTTAAATCAATCGGGCTTTGGTTTGTATGAACCTGCTGGTGGCTCAGCGCCAGATATTGCAGGCAAAGGCGTTGCAAACCCGATTGCACAAATTTTAAGTGCCGCACTTATGCTACGTTACTCATTAGGGCAAGACGAAGCAGCGCGCACCATTGAAAAAGCCGTAGCCGAAGCCGTTGAAGCAGGCGTTGGCACGCCAGATATCTACCCACAAGGTGGATACAGCACAAGCGATGTGGCAGCAGCCATCGTTTCACGTATTTAATTATTAAAGGCGCAGCACCGTTATGCTGCGACTTAACAGAGTAGGGAATTAGCAAGTGGCCCAAACGTTATACGACAAAATTTGGCAAGCACATACCGTTGCCAGCATAAACGAGCAAACTGATTTACTTTATATTGACCGCCATTTAGTGCATGAGGTTACATCACCGCAGGCCTTTGCAGGCCTACGTGAAAAAAACCGTAAAGTACGTTGCCCTGAAAAAACCTTTGCAACGATGGATCATAACGTATCGACTAAAAGCCGATCACTTGATGCCGCAAGCGAAGTATCTAAAAACCAGTTAATGGCACTAGATAAAAACTGTAAAGAGTTTGGCATTGTACTTTACGATTTAAACTCAATTAACCAAGGTATTGTGCATGTAATGGGCCCAGAGCAAGGTATTACCTTGCCTGGCACTACCATTGTATGTGGTGATAGCCATACCTCTACGCATGGTGCCTTTGGCGCATTAGCACACGGTATTGGTACGTCTGAGGTTGAGCACGTTTTAGCAACGCAAACGCTACAGCAAAAAAAGGCAAAGTCGTTAAAAATTCAAATTAACGGTGTGCTTCGCCCAACGGTAACCTCTAAAGATTTAATAATGGCGGTTATTGGTAAATTAGGTACTGCTGGTGGCACAGGTTATGTTGCTGAATTTTGTGGTGAAGGCATTGAAGCACTTTCAATGGAAGCCCGTATGACGCTATGTAACATGAGCATTGAAATGGGTGCTAAAGCGGGTTTAATAGCATCAGATAAAATTACATATGATTACTTAAAAGGCCGCCCATTTGCGCCTAAAGGCGCTGACTTTGACGCCGCAGTTAAGTACTGGGAAACCTTAAAGACAGATGAAGGCGCTGAGTTTGACTTAGTTGTTGAGCTTGAAGCTAACGATATTCAGCCACAAATTACCTGGGGCACAAGCCCAGAGCAAGTAATTGGCGTTGATGAATGCATACCAGATCCTGACCAAGAACCTGATTTAATTAAAGCCGATGCTATACGCAGTGCACTTAGATACATGGACTTAAAAGCGGGCGATAAATTATCAAGCGCAAAAGTAGATACGGTATTTATTGGTTCGTGTACTAATAGCCGTATTGAAGATTTACGTGCAGCGGCAAAAATTGTTGAAGGTAAGCAAGTTGTAGCTGGCATTGAAGCACTTATTGTACCGGGCTCTGGCTTAGTTAAAAAGCAAGCAGAGGACGAAGGCTTAGCCGATATTTTTAAAGCGGCAGGCTTTGAATGGCGCGAGCCGGGCTGCTCAATGTGTTTAGCAATGAACGACGACCGTTTAGAAGCGGGCAAGCGCTGTGCATCTACGTCTAACCGTAACTTTGAAGGCCGCCAAGGTCGTGGCGGGCGCACGCATTTAGTAAGCCCTGCAATGGCGGCAGCTGCTGCAATACATGGTCACTTTGTTGATATTAGAGGAGAAGCCTAATGAGCGTATTTTTTAGTGGCTTAATGGCCCCACTTGATAAAAACAATGTAGATACAGACCAAATCATTCCTAAACAGTTTTTAACATCTACTAGCCGTGATGGTTTTGATGCGGCACTGTTTTACGATTGGCGTTACCTAGAAAACGGCGAACCAAACCCTGATTTTATTTTAAACCGCCCGTGCTACCAAGGTGCGCAAATATTATTAACGCGCGACAACTTTGGTTGTGGCTCATCGCGTGAGCATGCACCTTGGGCGCTTAAGCAATATGGTTTTGAAGTGATTTTAGCAGAAAGCTTTGCTGATATTTTCTTTAATAACTGTGGTAACAACCAAATGCTAGCCATTGCGCTACCAGCCGACACGCTTGAGCAACTGTTTGTACTTAGCGAGCAGCACGACGATATAAACATTCAAATTGATCTTGAAAACCAAACACTGACAAGCGATAAATTTGCGCCAATTAGTTTTGATATTCGTAAAGACGTAAAAGAGCGTTTATTAAGTGGCTTAGACTTTATTGGTGTGACCGAAACGCTAAACCCACAAATTGATACGTTTGAAAACCAACTTGCTGCTGAGCGCCCTTGGCAGTAAGGCTAAATAATTAAATTACATATGAAAACTAAGCGCGGCTGAGTATATCAGCCGCGCTTTTTTATATCCTAAAGGCTTTTAGTTATTAATGTCTAAAATCAGCCATTAGCGCAGGTATACCTGGCAGCATGCCAACAATGGCCATTACTGTGGTTAAAACCACAAACATAATGAGCGGAATAACCCAGCGGCTCATTTTAGTTAAATTAGCACTGCGCTCTTTACAGCCAATTAAGCCTAAGTTATCAAGCAGCATAGTTAGTGACCAACCAAAAGCAGGGTTAACCAAGCTTGACGCAAATACGACAATAGCAGCCGATTGCGTTGTTTTACCTTCGCGTGTCATTTCCATACCCGCCTCAAGCAGCGGAATAAACACACCAACAATAAGCGCAACACAAAGCACTGGTTGCCAAATGGCTAAATCCATTGGGTAGCCCCATAAACCCGCAATAATACAAAATACGGCTGTTAAAATGGCGCCCGCCGGTATAGGGCGTTTAGCAATCGCTGCAGGTACAATGTAAGTCCCCCACGATGAGGTAAAGTTAGCACCACCGGCAAGTGAACCAAAGGTTTGTCTAACTGATGCGCTTAGCATGGTATCGTCTATGTTCATTTGTACTTTTTCAGTACGTTGTGGGTAACTAATTTTTTGAAAAACTTGATGCCCTAAAAAATCTGGTGACCACATAGCTACAGCCAATACCGCAAACGGCAGTACAACCACAAAGCTTTCAAGCGTCGGTAGGCCAAGCATCCAACCTGTGTTTTCGCCCCACCAATAAGCTGGGTTCATATTTGGTAAACCCGGTGCAGTATGAAATTCAAATGGGGCACCGAGCGCAAACGCAACCACACCGCCAATAAGGCAACTTAGTGGTACAGCTAGCCAGCGCTTTTTAAAATGCTCTAGTAACGCATACAATAAAATGGTGGCCAAAATAACAATAAATGCAATGTGCGCCATATCAATGGCCTCAGCCCATGCAAACAGCTTTTTAACCTGCGAAATAGTACCAATAAAGCCTAAATATATAAGTAAGCCCCCACACACACCTTTACTGGTTAAGCGTGCCAGCAAACTCCCTCCTTTGGTTATCGCTAAAATAAAGCCAAAGGCACCAATGAGTAAGCCAAATGCCATAGGGTGGCCGCCAGCGGCAACCACAATAGGAATAAGAGGAATAAGTGGGCCGTGAGTACCGGCTAAGTTAGCCGTGGGTAAAATAAAGCCCGAAAACAAAATAATAAAAATAGAAACAATGAGTAATTCATAGCGTACGTTTTCTAAAACAAACGCATCACTTAAACCTAGTGGCGCTGCAAAAGTAGCGGCAATAGCCCCCACCATAACGACTTTACCAATGGTGCCCGCCATAGCTGGAATCGTGTCTTCAAATTCAAAGCGGTAGTCTCTAAATGGTAAATTAGGCCGCCAGCGCTTTGGCTGCATAATTTGCAGCTCGTGCTCTAAATATTCGTCACGGGTATTAAACTCTGAACTTGGTTTATGCTTATTTTGATAGCTGTTGGCATCATCTAAGTGCGATGCGCTTGTTTTTTCTGGCTCGTTACCCTTTGGGGTTACTGACATAGTCCCTCCTGTTACTCGTTGCTTATTTATTAATACGGCTTTTGTTAAAGCAAATGAATAGTGAAGAAGCAGGGTAGATCAGCTTTTACTCAGGAATGTATAGGCAAAAGGTCGTGTATGGCTTTATTTAACGCTAAACCTGCGAGTTGGTAGTCTTAGTTATAAAATCAATTTAATTTAATTTTATTTTAAATCAAATGGTTAGGTGTTTTTTGCTTGTTCTGATTAGATGAGGCATTATAAAAGCAGGGCTGTTATCCTTTAGTCTAAGTAGTGGTCTGTGTATTTTAATTGAACTGAAATAGCGCATCTGCTAGGTTCAATGGTTACTGAAATAATAAGAAATATAATGCAAATTCAATCCCCTAAATCAATTGGTATTTTACTCGGTACGCTTTACGGCATATTTATGCGGCTGTTTGTAGAGCTATTAGACACTTATAATTTAAGTAGCCTTGTTTCTATTTCCTTTATGTTTTTAGTGCCTGTTGCAATTGGCTATATTCGTATTCATTTTGAATTTAAAAGCTCAAAAACATTAACTAAAAGGCAAATGGTGACAATTGCTTGGCAGCCAATTTTTGTTTTTTTACTTGTAAGTGTTATTACGTTACTTGAAGGCAGTATTTGTGTGGCCATGGCTTTGCCTGCCTTTATGTTCTTTGCAAGTATGGGTGGTTTACTGGCAGGCTTTTTTAAAAATCGTCAAACAAAAAACGCTAACCGTTCTTTACTTTCAATAGCTTTGCTTCCTGTATTGCTCTCACCTATTGAGGTTAATTATTTACACTTATCAAAAACGTACGAAGTCACCAACTCTATAATTATTGAAGCGCCTATAAACCGTGTGTGGCAGCAGCTTGCAAATGTAAGCACCATAGAGCCACAAGAATTGCCATTTTCGCTTACCCAGTTAATAGGTGTACCTAAACCCTTAGAAGCAAATATGAATGCTACGGGTGTTGGTGCAATTAGAACCAGTAAATGGCAAAAAGGGGTTATATTTAAAGAAGTTATTACTGATTGGCAGCCAAATAAACGCATGCTTTATAGATTTGAGATAGACCCTGATGCTATTCCCGATGATGCACTCGATAAACATGTAAAACTAGGCGGCGAATACTTTTCACCTCTTTACGGTGGGTATGAGTTAAGTGAAGATAAAAGCGGCAATACCATTTTAACTTTAAAAACGACCGTGCAAGATAATACAAATTTTGGTGTTTATTCGCGAATATGGGGTGAGGTAATTTTTCAAGACTTCCATCATTCACTTTTAACATTAATGAAAAATAGATCAGAAAAGCCACTTGTCGCAGCTATTTCCCATTTTTAGCTTAAACCGCTATGGTATTAAAAACTATTATAAGAGTACTTTATGAAATTATTAACGGCAGCAACGTTATTACTTGCCTCATCAGCGGCCATCGCGCGCCCAGCGCCTTTGGTATCTATACCAACACATGATACGTTTTTTAATAATATTGCCGTGCATTGTGGTAAAGCGTTTGAGGGCAAAGTAAGCGTAGATAACGCAAAAGGCCCAAGCTCATTTGATAATAAAAAACTAATCATGCATGTACGCAAATGTACTGATAGCGAGCTGCAAGTGCCATTTCATGTAGGTGATGATGCATCACGTACGTGGATCATTACTAAAACAGGTAGTGGTTTGAGCTTAAAGCACGATCATCGCCATAAAGATGGTAGCGATGATGTCTCAACTATGTATGGCGGTCATACACTTGATGCGGGTTCTGCACAAATGCAGGCGTTTCCAGCTGATCAATATTCTAAAGAATTATTTGTAGCACAAGCTATTGCACAGTCGGCAGGCAATACATGGCAAATGTATATTTATCCTGAGGTATTCACCTATAGGCTAATTCGCAAAGGGCGCGAGTTTAAGGTGGATTTTGATTTAACTAAACCAATTACTCCACCAGCAGCGCCTTGGGGCTACGAAAAATAAACTACTTTTCTTTTTTCTCGGGTGCTTCACATTGTAGTAAAACGTTTAATGGTGGTTGGTAAGCGCGTGGTTTAGTAGGAAAACGTTCGTACTCTTGCACGCCTTCAAGCACTTTTAACATGAAGGTTCTGCCACGGCATAACCTGTCTGCATGGCGCAGTAAAAACATACTTTGATTAGCAAAGTGTTTGTAATCGTCTGATTGTATTTCTATTTTATAATTGTCTTCGCCAATTTTTGTTTGGTAATAATGCACTTTATTATCAAAGTCATATGATTTTTCTTTTTCGATAGTTTCGGCAAATACAGTGCCAATGCTCGAAAGGGCTACCAGTGCGCTGCCAATTACTAAGCGCGGTGCATTTAATCCTTTCATAAAAATGTATCCTTTAATTTGCGAACTTAATACCCATTAATTACTCATACAAGTTCAATTTCTTTATATTCAGTCTAACACCCAAAAAGGGATAACGTGATGTTCAAACAAATAAAACAGCTTTTTGCAGTATTCGATGATCAAGAGCCAAGTATAGAGCCACACGATTTAAAAACAGCTGTGGCTGCATTACTTATTGAAGTAATGCGCGCCGACACTAAGCTTGACCATAATGAACAACACACCCTGACTGTAACCTTAAAAAAATACTTTAATTTAACTGACACAGAAGTAGATGAGCTAACAACAAATGCTGCGAGCAGTTTAGATGGGGCGATTGATTACTTTCAGTTTTCAAAGCAAATTAACGATCATTGCAGTGCAGCTCAGCG
This sequence comes from Pseudoalteromonas sp. S3178, assembly GCF_005886985.1. Taxonomy (NCBI): domain Bacteria; kingdom Pseudomonadati; phylum Pseudomonadota; class Gammaproteobacteria; order Alteromonadales; family Pseudoalteromonadaceae; genus Pseudoalteromonas; species Pseudoalteromonas sp. S3178. The sequence goes on from NZ_PNCW01000040.1 coordinate 24,423, forward strand.
CATTGAAATAATTGAGCTATTATGGCAATTAGCGTATGCCGATGGAGAGTTAGACCCACAAGAAGAGTACGTTATACGTAAAGTAGCAGGGCTTTTATATGTAGCGCATACCGATTTTATCGCCGCTAAAATAGCGGCGACACCATCATAAATTTAGCTCAATTTACTAGCAACAGAAACGAGCTGCTGTGTTAGTGCAGTGACTTTTTCTGCGGTGGCTGGGTCACTGATTTGGCCGTTTTCGTCAAATACAGTAAATGCTGAAGGTACCGCTAGCTGATCGGCAAGCACTAATGAGCCAATGCCGCTTAAAATGTCGCGTACATGGTTTAAACCGCGCAGCCCACCAAGCCCACCAGGTGATGTAGCAAATAACGCCACTACTTTGTTGCGAAATGCAGGCACAGCGCCTTGCTCAGTACGTGACGCCCAATCAATTGCATTTTTAAGCGCGGCAGTAATAGAGCCATTGTACTCAGGGCTTGCTAGCAAAATACCATCAGCAGCGCGTAACTTATCTTTTAAAAGTTGGGCATCGGCTGGTGTGCCTTGCGCTTCAATATCTTCGCTAAAAATAGGTAAATCTAAATCGGCGAGTTTAATTACTTCTACTTCGGCACCTGTTTGCAGAGCAAAACGAGCTGCTTCGTTAATTAGTTTTTGATTAAAGCTATCTTTACGCAGACTACCCGCGAGCGCGATAATTTTTGGTGCTGACATAATTTAGACCTTTTATTGGTTGGGTATAACACTAATGTAGCAAATTTTTGCTTGTAGAAAACCCGAATAAACGCAACACTTATGTGCGTATATGCACATAAGTAGAAGGCGGGTAGCGTGGCAATAAAATTTGACGACTGGCAAGATGTAAAAGTAGCATTTGAAGTTGCAAGGCTTGGTACGCTAACGGCTGCCGCAGAGGTTTTAAATGTGCACCACAGTACAGTACTCAGACGTATTAATAGCCTTGAAAAAAACTTAGATACGCGTTTATTTCATCGACATGCCCGGGGTTATAAAGTAACTGAAATAGGCGCTAAATTATTTACTACAGCGCAAACTATAGATTCGTCACTTGAGCAATTACATAACGATATTGCCGCTGCCGACAGTACGTTACGCGGAAGTTTATTACTTACCACAGTAAGTGGGTTTATGGATGTACTAGGCGATGTTTGCGAAGAGTTTCAGGCTTTACACCCTCAAGTACAGCTTGAAGTTATTTTAGAACAAAAGCGGTTAAGGCTCGATCATGGGCAAGCACATATTGCAGTGCGCGCAGGGCCAAGGCCAGATGAAGGGGATTATATAGCTCAGCATTTAACTAAGCTTAAATCTGGCTTGTACGCCAACAAACGCTACATTAATAAGTATGGCCTGCCTAAAACATTGAGTGACTTACAGCATCATAACTTTGTATCGGGTGTAGCGGGTTTTAATGCACGAGTTCCTTATTTTGAGTGGGCCGATAAGCATATTCCGGCGCAGCAAATAAAGTTACGGGTTTCAGAAACCTCCGAAGCAACAAGAGCCATAATTAAAGGCTTAGGCATAGGCGGTTTACTGCATGGGGTAGCGGCCCAATATAATGATTTAGTACCTATTTTACATAGTGAGCTTAGTTGGCCCACTGATGTTTGGCTTGTAACACATCATTTAGTGCATCGCACCGCGAAAGTACAAGCTTTTGCAGGCTTATTAAAAGCGCATTTTAATAAGCCTCAAACCCTTAAATAGTTTTTTTAACCTCAATACCTAAACGCTTAGCAAGGCGTACAAGGTTTGCTCTGTCGAGTTCCAGCACTCTTGCAGTTGCTGCCCAGTTATAATTATGCTGCTTTAGTTGCTCGGTTATAACTGTAAATTGTAAAGATTCAACGGCCTGCTTTAATGGCTGATTACAGGCAGTGTGAATGGTTTTTTGCGTGTTAACTTGCACTGTATTACTTAGCTGTGGGGTTAAATCGCAGTGCTCGCTTGTAATCGAAACTATAGGGTTTTGCCATTGGCTTTGCTTAGCCTTTAATGCGCTGCGGCTAATAACATGTTCAAGCTCGCGTACATTACCAGGCCAACTGTATTGGTTAAGCAATGCTTGCGCTTCAGTGCTTAGCTTTAATTGTTTAATACCTAATTTGCGGGCTGTTTGCTCAATAAAATAACCAGCAAGTAGGGTTATGTCGTGCTCACGTTCATTAAGTGGCGGTACGGTAATAGGGTAAACACTTAGCCGGTGATATAAATCGGCTCTAAATCGACCTTGTGCTACCTCATGTTTTAAATCGCGATTAGTGGCAGCGACTACTCGAACATCTACGTATTTTGGTGTGTCTTCACCAACGGTTTGAATTTCACCACTTTGTAACACACGTAATAATTTACTTTGCATTGCCAATGGCAGCTCGCCAATTTCGTCTAAAAATAATGTGCCGCCATCAGCTAGCTGAAACTTACCTTGGCGGGCATTTAGTGCGCCAGTAAAAGCGCCTTTGGCATGGCCAAAAAACTCACTCTCAGCAAGGTTCTCGGGAAGTGATGCACAATTTAAGTGAATGAGAGGCTGATCTTTACGTGCAGAATTTAAGTGAATATTACGCGCTACTAGCTCTTTTCCTACGCCTGTCTCTCCTAAAACCAATACACTAAAGTTAGAGGCAGCAACTAGTTTTATTTCATTTTTAAGCGTTTTTATTACTGGGCTTTGGCCAATTATTTCACCGCCATCGCGAGTAAGTGCATCACGTGTTAACTCTTGCACAAGTGCACTTGAATGCTGCGCATGGTGTTTGTAGTGGGCAAGCTCTAGAGCCGTTTTAAAATGTGCACTACACAGCGTTTGTAAGGTGCTTAGCGTATCTGTGCTGATACTGCTAAAGGCATTTGCATTAAGGCTATCAAACGTGAGTACGCCAAGTAGTGCATTTTTATCGTAAAGGGGTAAGCCTAAACAGGCATGCACAGGAATATCGCCTGTTTTAGCCAGCAGTAGGCCGTCGTATGGGTCGGGCAGTGGGCAGTCGTGTGCAAATTGTAATGCGTGGCTAGCACTACAAATAGCCTTAAGGCGAGGGTGCTCTGCTATTTTAAAACGCCTGCCAAGGCTGTCGGGCATCAGGCCTTTAATGGCTAAGGGTTTAAGTTGCTCGCCCTGCACCACAAGTAATGCACTGGCATCGCTAGGTATTACACGCTCAACCGTTGCCAGTAATTGGTCAAAGCTGTGCTCGTGCAGGGTGCTTTGGGCAAGCTCTAAAGCTACTGGGGTGAGGTTGAATTGCTGATTCATGTCAAAATGACCTACACGTGTTTTTATGATTTAAAATAGAGTAGGTCATAAAGACTTACTTTGTAAAGTGATTATATTTAACCTACTGAATAGTAGTGTTTTATTTTATTGGCACAGTATGTGTAATAGCTAAGTAACGTTAATGGTTACCGAGGTAGTTATGAACACACTTATAATAAATAATGTAAGCAACAATGTTGAGTTAGGCTCATTTTTTGAATCGCTTTTATTTACTGCTAATACCGTATTAGGGCTTAGCGTTATTTGTATAGTTGTAAGCATTTTAATTAGCTACTCGTATGCAGAGTACTTTTCGATGCAGGTACAAATATCAGCGCATATTAGCACTATTGTAGTGGCAGCTATTTTAAAAGTTAGTTATGTGCTGCGCTGTGTTGCTCAACATGGTTTAGGGCAGGAAGTACGTTAATGCGCCCACTAAATTTAACAGAGCCAATGCCAGCACACATAGCTATCCATCACGTAACTAAATGGCCGTTATGGATGCTTGCATTTAGACCTTACTTTTTAGCAGGCGGTTTGCTGGCATTTTTTTCGATAGGGTATTGGTTACTTATTTTAACGGGCCATGCTAGTTGGCACTTAACCATACCAGCTACACTTTGGCATGCGCACGAAATGCTGTTTGGCTTTGCAGGAGTGGTTGCTGTAGGTTTTTTACTTACGGCGGCACAAACATGGACGGGCGTTGGAAGTATAAGTGGCAAAGCACTTATGCTACTTACTTTAATATGGGTAATTGCTCGTTTAGCTTTTTTTATTGTGCTGCCAGATTTTGCCAATATTAATTTATTGGCTGTCACTGTGCTGCAGCTTGCATGGTGGATAGGTGCAATTGCTGCGCTGGCTAATATGCTATTAAAAGCACGCAGTAAAAATAACTATCAGTTTTTAGCTATTTTAAGTGTGTTGTGCGCCCTCAATACACTTTATTTATTACTTGTTTTAAATAACAACATGCAGCTTGCTTTGGCTGTGGTTGACACCGCCGTACTCGTTATTAGCTTACTGGTAGGCATTGTTGTAGGGCGGGTGCTTCCCTTTTTTACTGCTAAAGGTTTATTGCTTAGCGAGCAAACCCGCACTCCTAAAATTGATAAAGCGCTACTGTATTTATCAATATTGGCAATTACTTTATTTTTTATCAGCAAGTTATTTTTAAGCTCAATTAGCCCTGCATTCATTGTTGCAATAGTGTCTGCGCTTCACTTAATTCGATCTGGGTTTTGGTGGGACGCAAAAGTGCTAAAAGTGCCTTTATTATGGTCTTTGCACTTTTCCTATCTTGCTTTAGGTGTTGGCTTAATGATGATTGCATTTAGCTTTTACACAAGCGGAATACCTTTCAAAGATGCGCTCCACCTTATCACTATTGGCACAATAGGGATGATGATTTTAGCCATGATGACCCGTGTATCGCTTGGTCATACAGGGCGTACGCTTAGCACCCCTAATTATATATCTGTTGCTTTTGCGCTTGTGCTGGTGGCAGCTATTACTCGCTCAATACTCCCCTTAATTATTGGGCCACACTTTGCTTGGCAGATAAGTGCTTTGCTGTGGTTAGTGGCTTTTTTGTTATTTTTAATTTACTGCACACCTATATTAACGCGGCGTCGTGTTGATGGGCGTCGTGGTTAGTTTACCTACAGGAATACATTATGTTATCTGATAAAACCATTGAAATTGTTAAAAGCACCGTTCCGTTATTAGCGCAAGCCGGCACGGTTGTTACCGATCATTTTTATAAGCGTTTGTTTAGCCATAACCCAGAGCTTAAAAATATTTTTAATATGGCGAATCAAAACACCGGCCGCCAGCAATTTGCTTTGTTTAACGCATTAGCGGCATACGCCCAAAATATTGATAACTTAGCGGTGTTAAAAGAGGCATTAGCGCGCATTAATCATAAACACACCAGTTTAAATATTTTACCAGAGCACTACCCCATTGTTGGTGCTCATTTAATTGGCACCTTAAAAGAGCTAATACCAGAGCAGTTTACGCCAGATGTAGAATACGCATGGCGTGAAGCTTACGCACTGCTTGCTGATATTTGTATTACTGAAGAAGCGGCTTTGTATGAACACAGTAAAAACACACTGGGTGGTTGGGTGGGTACTCGCCAATTTGAAATAACCAACAAGCAAGTTGAATCTGAGCTAGTAACAAGCTTTACACTTACGCCGGTTGATGGCGAAGCGGTTATTACCCATAAACCTGGCCAATATTTAGGTATTAAAGTTAAGCCAGAGGGCGCTGAATATGAAGAAATTCGCCAGTATTCTATTTCGCAAAAAAGTAACGGTAAAAACTACCGTATTAGTGTTAAAAAAGAGCTACAGCCAAAGCCTGGCATGGTGTCTAATTATTTACACTCACTAGCTCAAGGTGACATAGTTGAACTATACCCGCCTGCAGGTGATTTCTTTTTACGCAATAGCACTCAACCGACGGTACTTATTTCAGCAGGTGTTGGGCAAACGCCAATGCTTGCTATGCTCGAAACGTTATTAAGCGATAACCCTAATAACAACATTCTGTATTTACATGCGTGCGAAAATACTCAACAGCACTCGTTTGCACACTATTTAAATGAATTAAGTACGGTTTATAACTGTTTGCAAACTATGACGTGGTTTAATCAAAGCAGTGATGGGGCTGATTTTACTGGGCTAATGGATTTAACGGCCATAAAAAAACAGTTACCTCTTAAAAATGGCGATTTTTACTTATGTGGCCCCGCTGGGTTTATGGCGTTTGTGAAAAGCCAGTTACTGGCACTAGGCGTTAAAAACGAGCATATTCATTACGAAGTGTTTGGTCCGCATCAAGACTTATAAACCAAGTGAAAAATGATAAAGGCACACAGTATTAATGCTGTGTGCCTTTTTAATAGTATTTTATTGCGCTTTACAACTTACGTTTTTAAGCTCAATAGACATATCTTTTTTAGGATAATAAAGCACACACTGCTCGCCGATTATTTGTAAAACAAATTTTTCAGACTTTATATTATGCGCGCCCATTATGGGCATGCCATTTGAATCTTTACTTGTACCATGGTTTAGTAACAGCTCACTGCGTTTGGTAAAAACGGTGTCGGCTAGTGTAACTAGTTTGCCACCTTTAGCTTGTATAATCGCTTGTTGCAGCGTAGCTATAACGCCTGGGTTTACCTCTGTTAGTAGCGCAGGCTTAGCAGTGGCATTATTCATACTGTTACAGCCTCCAATAAATAATAATATTAATACTGCCACTAGCTTTGTCATTACTTATCCTTATTTAACGTAGGCCATGTTAAATCCATATTGCCACGGTTAAAGTTATCAGGTGCGTTTAAAGGTAATAGTTGCTTGCTATCGCCAGCAGCGCTTTGTACTTGCGTTTTATTACTCGCAGAGGCGGTGCTAACAGGGCACGTGCCGTTATTATCAATGTGGTAAAGCGCAGTAGAGAGTATCCCTTCGCTTGGGTCGCCTAATGGGCTGTCAAAATCGTCACTCACTACACAACCTTTAACATCAGCATCAAATTGCGGCGAAGGCGTAGGCGTAAAGCCTGCTGCATATTCACCAAATCCTTTACTGTTTACACCACTAAATTGAATCGTGTAATAGGTTGTTGCGCAGTTATGAGTTGGAGTAAAGCCGTATGGTTTGCCACAGGTGGTATCGCCAATGAGCACAACCTCTGCGTCTATACCTTTTAAGCCATTAATAAAGGCTTCTGATGCCGAACAAGTGCCCGATGTACTAAGCACATACACCTTAGATAGGTTTAAATCGGGTAGGCTTTCACCAGTGCTAAAAAAGGTTGAGTAATCAATCTCTTCATCTATAAACGGAAAAGGCGATTCAACAGGTTGTTTATCGTTTTGCTGGGTTTGGTAATAAATACGACTTTGCACATTTGCACTGCCAGCTACCATGTAAGCAAGCTGCGAAGAAAGCGCTAATAAACCGCCCCCGTTGTATCTAAAGTCTATTACTAACTCGTCTACGTTATCGGTTTTAAATTTGTTAACGGCAGCAATTAGGCCTTCTTGGGCAATACCTATATGGCTATTAAACTGCATGTAACCTACGCTTGTGCCATTCGCTGTGGTTAAGGTTTTAACGTTTTGAACAGGCGTTTGCTCTATGTTGCCAGCGGTTACGTTAAAGGTTTTTTCGGCGCCATCGATACTACGCACAACGATGGTGTGCGAGTCACCATTAGTTGGGCTAAATAAACCTTCGTTTAGGGTATCTACGCCAGCTTGTGTATTGGTATTTATACTTACGCCATCAACTTCAAGGACAGTATCACCTCGTCGAAAGCCAATTTGGCTTGCTGGTGAGTCATCTTCAAGGTAGGCAACGCGCAAAATTCTATCGGCTGAGTCGCCTATAAATGCCCAATTTATGCCATAACCTGAGGTAACACCCGATTGCGCTTCTTGAAAGTAGTCCTCAGAAGGCTCAGAAAAATGAAAGTTATCTTTTTTAGCACCTGAGTCGGTTAGCTCTTCGGTTTTTAGCTGAGCAAAGTACTCAGCTACTGTATCGAATGATTCAGGGTCGTTATCGGCAATTTCGTCATACCAAAGGTAGGTTTCGTCACTCCACGAGCGAAGCCAAAGCTTTTCGTAAAGTGCTGAGCCTGCTTGGTCTGGGTAAGGCTCATTATTATTAAACGGATCGTTACCTGTGCGCGGTGTTTCGCAAAAGTTTTTTAAATCATCCGATGGCTCAAATACTCCAGCAGTCCACGTTGGTGCTGAGCTTGCTGGAGGGGTTATTACTGGATCTGGCGTTTCATTCATGCTGCTACCGCCGCCACAACCAGCAAGCGTTAGACCTGAAAGTGCAGCAATAATAGCGAGTGATGCTTTATTATTTTTAAACATACAAAACTACTTTTTGTAAATAAGTTGTTTAAAATATTACAACACCCGCCTATTTATTCAACGTATTTGGCCCTGATTTATGTAAATGAGTGTACAAACCAGGCTTTTTTAGAGCTTGCTTGCGCTACTTTTATTAGCAAACGCTTGCCTTTGCCACGCATCAAATAGCTTTTGTTGTTTATCAGATATTTTTAGCCCGTATGTTTTTTGCATATAAGCGTAGGTGTCGGCAATGCGTTTACGGGCATAAAATGGTGGCTCTACTACGCGTTGTTTAAAGTTAACTTTTACTTCGCAGCGTCCATACTGTGTGGCGTTTTCGCTAAGCATACCAAAGCGATAGTTAGAGCGATCTGCGTTAATTTCGCCAATAGCGGGGGCTAAGTTGTTTATGTCGGCTTCCATTTTCCTAAATTTAGCACTGACCTTTCGGCAGTTTTTGCGTCCGCCGTCTTGCCAGCATTGTAGCTGGTGGCCAAACTCCCACGCGGGCACTATGTGCTCCCATTCAATACGTAAAGCGCGCTGGTTTACCTTGCCTGAGCGGGTAAATGTATTACGAGGCACATAACCACAATCCGTTGGATCTGGCACTAGTTTTTTACCTTGTTTTTTAATGTCGCAGCCGCAGTAGAGGCTTTTGGCGTTATTAGGCAGGGTTTTAATTAAGTGCCTTTTAGCCGTTGAAAAACGGGTGAATTCTTCACTCGATGCCGAAAAACAAATACAACAAGCCACAAAGGCTAAAATAAATTTAAGCATATCCATCACATACGTGAACTACAGGAGGCGCTAGTTTAAAGCCTTGAAATTAAAATATAAACCTATTTAAAAATCCTTTTAAGCCTTAAATTTTGCAAAAGTAGCAACATGCCGCATAAACAAAATAGCACGCTGGTGGCTGCAAAGCTGATGAGTAACGGGTTGTTAAAATCTTCTCGCTCGTCGTAATCCATTATGTGCAGCATCCAAAAAAAGTCGAATATACGCCATAGAGTACTGCGAACAGTAATTACTTTGCCGTTAATTGCATTTAAATACAGCGTAGTATTAAAGGTGTCGTTAAATTGTACTTGCCACACATTTTTTTTGTATCCGACCTCTCGAGTACCTTGTTTTAAAAGCGTTGTACTAATTGGCTTAGCGTTGATTAGTAAATGAGCCTGCGCATTAGCGGTAATTTGTATTTTAGTAGGTGGTTCAAAAGGGCGCCCCGTTAAACCATTAAAGCTTTGCTGTTCGGTATTATTGATAACAGTAATAAGGGGAGTAGTTAAAAAGTTTTCAAATAGTATTTGAGTGGGATTAGCCACTTGTGAAGTAATATTATCGAGTGATGCGGGGTAGTCGGCTTGTGCAAATGGGTTTGTAAGTGTGCGCTTGGCAAGGTGTTTACCATGCACATATTCAAGTGGAATAGCGCTCATAACTAGGCCGCCTAAAAGCCAAGCCAAAATTTGTAAGGCAAGTAAATAGCCCAGCCACTTATGTAATTTGCGTGCACGCTTAAATATTTTTTTGCTCATATTTATCTTCTTATTATTTTTAGCGTTAGTTTATTATAGCTTCCCACGCTTTTGCTGCGGCATTTTGTCGCAGTTTTTCATAAGTTTATAAATATGAGGCTTTAATGACATCAATAGATTTTAGTTAATTTTAGCTTTCACGCAGGGCATTTATTAACTCTTGTTTGCTCATTTTAGAGCGCCCGCTAATACCAACCTCTTTTGCCTTATCGTATAACTGCTTTTTTGTGCGTTGCTCATACTGAGAGGCTTTGCCGCCTTTTACCGCTGTTTTATGGGTATTACTATTGGCAATACGTGCGGCTTTTTGTTTACTCATGCCCTCATCGCGAAGTGCATCGTACTGATCGTCGTTTTTAATTTGTGGACCATGATCTACCATTTTAATGCTCCTTAAAAATCGTTACTTACACAATGTGTGTATTAATTTCATTGTTTAATTGTAAAACTAAGCGATTAAGCCAGCTTAATTAAAACGAGCAAGTTAGGTGCCAAAAGCGCTAAAAAGTGTATTTATGAAGATAAAGCAAGGATTACTGCTTTGTTAATTTGGTATAAAAGTAAAACTGCGTTAAAGTTTGCGATGAAACTATAAGAGGGTAAAAAGCAGACAATGTCGGAAATTCAATTTTTAAATGTAGATCTAGAGCTTGAGTCTAAACATGATATTAGCGCCTTAGTGGCAGACTTAAAGAAAAACGCGACGGTTTTGCATTATGATAAAGACGAATATCGTCAACTTGCGCGTATTGAAGCCTCAGGTGAAATATCAACACCAGATAAAGCTATTAACCACTTGTGCGAGCTTATTGAGTCGTGTTCACGTAACGCGCTTAAGCAATGGCTAAGCTGCTCGCGAAGAACGTTTGATATTGGCTTTGAATCGGGCACGTCACCTAAGTGTTTTAACCAAGCCCTACATGCAGACACACTGCTACGTATATCTGCGATTGGTGCAGGTATGGAAATTACTATTTATCCTATCGAAAAATAAAAAGAAGTAATTACCTGCGCTCTACAACTGCTGCGGTCATTTTTGATACGCAGCATAGCTCATTGCGACTATTTGTTATTTTTATTTCCCACACAGAACTACGTTTACCTATATGAAAAGCCTTAGCGGTTGCAGTTAAAGTACCATTGCGAGATGCTTTTAAATGGCTTGCGCTAATTTCCTGCCCTACACAATAAAATTTTGTAAAGTCGACAACAAAATTAGCAGCATAGCTTGCTACTGTTTCAGCAAGTACTACATTTGCACCACCGTGAACCATACCCATAGGATTATGATGTTCAGGTATAGCAGGCATAGTGGCAACTAGGTAATCATCACCAATTTCTGTGACTTCAATGCCCATGGTTTTCATTAATGTGCCTTGGCCGTCAATGCCTTCTTCTAACTGTTTGCAAAGCTCTAAAGTGATGGGGTGGTGCCAAATACTCATAATTACTCCTTTGAATTAAAACCAAGTTTATAGCACTTTATAAATGTGAATTTTATAAATACCTAAAATGTACACATATGCTTTTAGTTTAGCTATTTTAAAGCACAATTTAAATTTGCGATTTTTATTTAACTGTATATACTCACAGTTAAATGTACTGTATGGAAAACCAGTTGTATGCGACCATTAACGAAACGCCAAGCTCAAATACTAGAACTCATTAAAGTTTTTATTAAAGACACTGGTATGCCTCCTACACGTGCCGAAATAGCGCAAACATTAGGTTTTAAAAGTGCTAATGCAGCAGAAGAGCACTTAAAAGCACTGGCAAAAAAAGGTGCTATTAAAATGAAGCCAGGCGCCAGCCGTGGAATTCAATTAATTGAAGAAGAAGAGCCAGAGCAGTTAGGCCTACCACTTATAGGGCGTGTTGCTGCAGGTTCTCCTATTTTGGCGCAAGAACATGTTGAGAGCCACTGCAAAATAGATCCTTTAATGTTTAAACCTGCCGCCGATTTTTTACTTCGTGTAAATGGCATGAGTATGAAAGATATTGGTATTATGGATGGTGATTTACTGGCTGTACATCGCACTCAAACCGCTGAAAACGGTCAAGTTGTGGTTGCGCGAGTTGATGAAGATGTAACCGTAAAACGCCTAGAAAAAGCAGGCCGCAAAGTATTATTACACGCCGAAAACGAAGAGTTTACGCCAATAGAAGTAGACCTTGAAAATGAGTCTTTTAATATTGAAGGCTTAGCAGTAGGTGTAATTAGAAACGCCGATTGGATGTAATTTCTAGCCTATATTAGATAGTAAATTTATAAATGCGCACTTTTTAGTGTGCATTTTTGTTTTAAAAACCCACCTTTTAGCAATACTAAAGCAGTCATAAAGTTATCTAAGCTGTAAACTTTTTTGCACTCGTACCTAACTCTTCTTTTATGTGATACACCCCCTATTTTAGCTCGTTTTTTGATTATTAAATTGTATTTATGTTGGTGTAATTAAGGCTCATTTTAAAATATAACTTGTTTGTTTTTTATACTAAAACTTGCTTGTTGTACGTTTTTTAGCTAATTATTAATTTGCTGGGCTAACAATAACTCACAGCTTTTAGTTTTGAGAACACACAATATACACAAACTCTTTGTTGGCACAGCAATACCAATTAAAACAAATAAGATTGGTTAAATAATAAAAATAACGAATAGGCGTTTAAGCCGTATGCCTCTTCGCTTTGCACTCGCAATAGCATCAAAGGAGCCGTCACATGGGTAAACTGACCTCTACCTTGTGGCTTGTATTGATTGTTTTTCCGCAGCATGTAATGGCAAATAGCCAATACAATATGCGCAAAGGCGTAACCGATATAAGCAATAATGTATATCAGCTACACATGACCATATTTTTAATATGTTGTGTGATTGGGGTGATAGTGTTCGCAATTATGTTTTGGGCACTGATTCATCACCGTAAATCTAAAGGGGCAGTACCTGCCCAATTTCATGAAAGTACTAAAGTAGAAATACTTTGGACTGCCATTCCATTTGTTATCTTAATTGCCATGGCAATCCCTGCCACTAAAACACTTATTGCAATGGAAGATGCCAGCAAAGCTGATTTAACCATTAAAATTACTGGTTCGCAGTGGAAGTGGCATTACGAATACATGGGTGAGGATGTCGCGTTTTACTCAATTTTATCTACCCCTCAAGATGAAATAGCCAACCTTGCAGATAAAAATCCAAATTATTTGCTTGAAGTTGATAAGCCATTAGTGCTGCCAATTAATCAAAAAGTACGTTTTTTAATCACCTCGGATGACGTTATTCACTCTTGGTGGGTACCTGATTTTGCTGTTAAAAAAGACGCCAACCCCGGCTTCATAAACGAAACATGGAGCAACATTAACGAAGAAGGTATTTACCGAGGACAGTGCGCTGAGCTGTGCGGTAAAGATCATGGCTTTATGCCAGTGGTGGTCGAGGCAAAATCACAGGAAGATTTTAACGCTTGGCTTGCTGATGCAAAACAAGCAAAGCAAAAAGCGGCATTAGCCGATGCTGCTCTGCTTGATCAAACGTTGCCTAAAGAAGAGTTAATGACTTTAGGCGAGCAAGTGTATATGGCAAGTTGCGCTGCGTGTCATCAGCCAACGGGTATGGGGTTACCAGGCGTATTTCCTGCACTGAAAGGCAGTCCCATTGTGCTTGGTGATATAAAAGATCATATAGATGTTGTGATCCATGGTCGCCCTGGTACTGCAATGCAAGCTTTTGCTAAACAACTATCAATAAAACAACTTGCTGCAGTCATTACCTACAAACGCAATGCGTGGGGTAACGATACGGGTGATGTAATTCAACCTAGTGAAATTCAGGCAGCACTTGATGCTGATGGGGAGGCGAACTAATGAGTAGCATAGTAGAACAATCTAACGCCAATGAAGCTCACCACGGTCATCATCCTGCAAAAGGCTTTAAGCGCTGGTTATATACAACCAATCATAAAGATATTGGCAGCTTATATTTAATTTTTTCGCTGACTATGTTTTTAATTGGCGGCGCTATGGCTATGGTCATTAGGGCCGAATTATTCCAACCTGGGTTACAACTAGTTGAGCCTCATTTTTTTAATCAAATGACCACTGTACATGGCTTGATTATGGTATTTGGTGCGGTTATGCCAGCCTTTACCGGCCTTGCTAACTGGATGGTGCCATTAATGATTGGTGCGCCAGATATGGCATTACCAAGAATGAATAACTGGAGCTTTTGGATATTACCCTTCGCATTTTTAATCCTGCTAGCTTCTTTATTTATGCCTGGCGGTGGCCCTGCATTCGGCTGGACTTTTTACGCTCCACTTTCAACCACTTACAGTAACGATAATACTGCGTTGTTTGTATTTGCCGTTCATATTATGGGTATCAGCTCAATTATGGGCGCAATCAATGTAATTGTGACCATAGTTAATTTGCGTGCTCCGGGTATGACATGGATGAAGCTTCCGTTATTCGTGTGGACATGGCTAATAACTGCATTTTTGTTAATTGCTGTTATGCCTGTACTTGCGGGAGCTGTGACCATGGTACTCACAGATAAATACTTTGCTACTAGCTTTTTTGATGCGGCCGGCGGTGGCGACCCGGTTATGTTTCAGCACATATTTTGGTTTTTTGGTCACCCTGAAGTATACATCATGATTTTGCCAGCTTTTGGCATTATATCGACCATAGTGCCTACCTTTTCGCGTAAAAAACTATTTGGTTATGCGTCCATGGTGTACGCCACCTCATCCATTGCGCTACTTAGTTTTATTGTATGGGCTCACCACATGTTTACCACAGGTATGCCGGTGGCTGGCGAGTTATTTTTTATGTACGCAACGATGCTTATATCGGTGCCAACTGGAGTAAAAGTATTTAACTGGGTAGCGACCATGTGGAAAGGCTCAATTAGCTTTGAAGTCCCCATGCTATTTAGTATTGCCTTTATTGTGCTGTTTACCTTAGGAGGCTTTTCTGGGTTGATGTTAGCCATTACACCTGCTGATTTTCAGTATCACGATACGTACTTTGTGGTGGCGCATTTTCACTATGTATTAGTAACCGGAGCCATCTTTTCGATAATGGCGGGTGCTTATTACTGGCTGCCTAAATGGACCGGTAATATGTTTAATATTACCTTGGCTAAATGGCATTTTTGGCTATCGCTTGTGAGTGTAAATGTACTGTTTTTTCCTATGCATTTTGTAGGGCTTGCCGGTATGCCTAGACGTATTCCAGATTATGCGCTGCAGTTTGCCGATTTTAACGCCATTATAAGTATTGGTGGGTTTGCATTTGGTTTATCGCAGCTTTTATTTGTGGCCGTGGTAATTAAGTGCGCCCGAGGTGGCGATAAAGTGCCTGCAAAAGTATGGGATGGTGCCGAAGGTTTAGAGTGGGAAGTTGAATCGCCAGCGCCGTATCATACCTTTTCTACACCACCGGAAATTAAGTAATGACTCACGCGCCGCTACTTAAACGCTTAGTACTTATTTGCATAGGTATGTTTGCTTTTGCTTTTGCCTTAGTGCCCTTATACGACGTATTTTGCGATGTAACAGGGCTAAATGGTAAGCCATCGCTTGAGCAAGCAAAGCTAAGTACACAGGTTACTCAAAACCGAGAAATAGGGGTGAGTTTTACAACCCATGCGCAAAGTGGCGCGCCATTTGTTGTTAAGTCAAAAGAATACAGTGTTGCTGTTAAACCCGGCGCTATGCGTGAGGTAATGTTTAGCGCTAAAAATAACAGTAACCTCGATAAAGTAATGCAAGCTGTGCCCTCGGTTTCGCCCGGTAAAGCGGCTAAGTATTTACATAAAATTGCCTGTTTTTGCTTTGATCAGCAACCGCTAAAAGCAGGGGAAGAACTTGAGTTTAAACTACTTTTTTATGTTGATACCGCATTACCAAGCGATATAGAAGAGCTAACTTTATCGTACACCGTATTTGATATTAGTGAGCAGCTAGTAGCGAGCAATAACTAGCCTGCATGTCTAGTGTAAAACTAGGAGCAAGTAACATGAATCAAGAATATGAAAATTACTACGTACCAGAGCAAAGCCCATGGCCAATAGTGGGCGCTATTGCTTTGTTTTTTATTGCGGTAGGTGCTGCATTAACGGTTATGAGTGCCTCAAAAGAAGGAGGTGGGAGCGGCGTTTACTTGCTATATTTTGGTATTGCCGTGCTTTTATACATGCTTTATAGCTGGTTCAAAAATGTAATTACTGAGTCCGATCAAGGCTTATATTCAGCGCAAATGGATCGTTCGTTCAGACAAGGTATGAGCTGGTTTATTTTTTCTGAAGTAATGTTTTTTATGGCCTTTTTTGGCGCGTTATTTTATGCACGAATACTATCAGTACCTTGGTTAGGTGGGGCTGGTAATAATGCGATGACTAACGAAGTGCTATGGCCTACCTTTGAAGCCGTTTGGCCGTTAATTACAACACCTGCAGGAGATATAACTCAAGCCATGGGTTGGCAAGGCTTACCGCTTATAAACACATTAATACTACTTACCTCATCGGTTACTTTACATTTTGCCCACGTAGCAATGGAAAACAATAAACGTACGCCACTTAAAGTATTTCTAGGGGCAACTATTTTATTAGGTGTTTGCTTTTTGGCTCTGCAAGTTGAGGAGTATATACACGCCTATAACGATTTAAATTTAACGCTTGATGCCGGTGTATACGGTAATACGTTCTTTTTATTGACTGGTTTTCATGGCATGCATGTAACCCTTGGCACTGTACTGTTGCTGGTTATTTTTTTACGAATATTAAAAGGGCACTTTACTAAAGATAAGCATTTTGCATTTCAAGCTGCTGCTTGGTACTGGCATTTTGTAGATGTGGTATGGCTGTGTTTATTTGTATTTGTATATGTGCTGTAGCATTTATTGGGGAATTATTAGCTTTAATAAAGCCAAATTTAAGTGCGGCAATTACCATAATTAATATAACAACCGAAAACATCACGCGGCGGCCTAAAAAGTGAGACATAGGCCGTCCACTTGTCTTACCAGATACCATAATAAATAAAGCTCTAAATAAGTTAAAAAGTATAAACAGTAACAACAGTACGATAATAATTTTAATAATCACTGGGTTGAACCTTATGCAGTTAGTTTTATGGCACAAACAAAAGCTTAGCTCAATAATCACACTCTGTATGGTGACGGTTGTGGTACTTGTTTGTGTGCGCTTAGGGTTTTGGCAGCTACAAAGAGCTGAGCAAAAACAGCAGCAGTTAACGGCTATTGAAAAATTGCAAACCCAAGGTGTTATGAGTTGGCAGCAACTTACTAATTTACCCTCTAACTGGAATAAAACAGGGGTGTTGGTTGAATTAACTGGGGTATTTATTCAAGATCAATATTGGCTGTTGGATAATCAAGTTTACAATGGGCAAGTCGGATACGACTTATTAGTATTGTTTAAACCAGCAGATGACTCCCACACTATTTTGGTAAACCTTGGCTGGGTTAAGGCCCCGCTATCTCGAAGTGAATTACCAAAAATAAAGCTTCCTACTAAGCGCTTTACATTAATTGCACAAATAAAAGAGAACAACCTCAGTGGCTTTACGCTCGAACGCGAAGCTGCTCCCTCCAATATTAGAATTCAAAATATTGACCTTAATAAGCTAAGCCAAACCAGTCAGCAAAAACTCGTTAACTACATGGCTTATAGGCAAGGTGAAGGGGATGAATTAGCTACTCCTCATTATAAAGCTGTTGTTATGAGCCCGCAAAAACATCATGCCTACGCAGTACAGTGGTTTTTAATCGCCATTGCCTGTGTATTCGTGGCTGTTTTTGCTAGTAAAAAAAGGACACACAATGAAAAATAAACCACTTTTATTATTTGTAATCTGCTGCGCCATACCACTAGCACTAGCGTATGGTGCGCTTAAATTTGATTGGTTACCAACGGCGATAACAAATCATGGTGAGTTTTTAGAACAAGAAGTAAAGCTTACTAATTGGCAAAAAAACAACCCCAAACAGTGGACGATTGCGCTTAATTACTCCGCAGAGTGTAACAGTGCATGTAATGAACAATTAAGTGCGCTAGATAATTTATATGTGGCATTGGGTAAAAACCAAGGCAAGGTCGATATGGCGGTGATGGGGATCGTTAATGATAAAAAACTACCTTGGAAAATGATAAGCGGCCAACAAAATTTAAAGCCAGCCAGCTTGTATTTAATCGATCATATGGGGCTTGTAGTTCTTGAATATCCTTTTAAAACGCAGCCACAAGAAAACCGTTTAGTACAAAAAGGTTTATTAAAAGATCTAAAAAAATTACTTAATTATTCTCGTTCGAGCTAATTGCTAAGCTTACTTAAGTTGGAGTATTTAATGTATAAAAATTATAAAAACTATGTATTAATAACAGGCTTACTTGCTTTAGTTGTAGTGGCATTGGGTGCCTATACCCGACTAAGTGATGCAGGCCTTGGTTGCCCAGATTGGCCCGGCTGTTATGGTTTTTTAACCGTCCCAAAACATGAAGCTGATATAGCACTCGCTACGCAAAGCTACCCCGACATGATGTTTGAAACCGCAAAAGCGTGGAAAGAAATGATCCATCGTTATTTTGCAGGTGCCTTAGGTTTACTTATTTTAGGTTTGTTTATATTGGCCTTTTTAAAGCGTCAATATCCAACTACACCCGTTAAGTTGCCTCTGGCTTTACTTTTACTTGTAGTATTTCAGGCCGCACTTGGTATGTGGACTGTAACCATGAACTTACAGCCACTTATTGTGATGGGCCATCTATTAGGTGGTTTTAGTATTTTATCGCTAATTACACTTTTGTATTTACGCTTAACAGCCAAACCTATAATGGGTGGAGACAGCGGCGCAAAAAGGTATTTTAGCTTGAGTCTAGTCGCGCTAGGTGTGCTCATTATTCAAATAGCGCTTGGCGGTTGGCTTGCTGCAAATTATGCAGCACCGCATTGTAATGGTTTACCTTTGTGTAGCTACGCTCAACCATTTTCGCTTAGTAGTGTATTTCAGTTACCCCTTGAGCACAGTAATTACGAGTTTGGTGTGTTATCGCAACAAGCGCGTATGTCTATACATTTATTGCATCGTATTTGGGCGCTTGTAACGTGTGTTGTTTTAGCTCTTATAATGTGGCGAATATACAGCCAAGCATACTCTCAAAAAATAAAAAATTGTGTGGTTAGCGTACTTGTTGCCTTACTTTGTCAGATAAGTTTAGGGCTTGCGGTGGTGCATTGGCACTTTCCGTTAGGGGTAGCACTGGCGCACAATTTAATGGCTGCCATACTATTATTAACAATGGTTAGGTTGTGTTACTACCTAAAGTCACGCACATAAAGGGGAGTTGTTATGGCACTTACAATTGATAAAAAAGCACTACAAGGCGAGAGCTCGCTACCTTTAATTAATCGTACTTATAATTTACTGCAAGATTACTTAGCTATCAGCAAATTTAAGGTTGTGGCTATGCTCGTATTAACAGCTTGGGTAGGCTTAGCGCTGGCTCCAGATGTAGGTAGAGGCATAGCTGTACAATTTACGAGTTTATTAGGTATTGGTTTACTATCTGCGGCAGCTGCGGTGATCAATCACGTTGTTGACAGCGAGATAGACTCAAAAATGGCGCGTACCCGTCATCGTCCTGTTGCTAAAGGGCGTTTGAGTAAGACCCATGCACTTAGTTTTGCAGCTGCTATTGGCGTAGCTGGTTTTATTATGCTGATGGTGTGGGCAAATACACTGACCGCAATACTGACTTTATTTGCATTGGTTGGCTATGCCTTTATATATACTTCATTTTTAAAACGTGCCACTCCGCAAAATATTGTTATTGGTGGTTTAGCGGGCGCGATGCCTCCGTTACTTGGTTGGGTATCTGAAACAGGCCAAATGGCAGCCGCTCCATGGTTACTTGTAATGATTATTTTTACCTGGACACCACCGCACTTCTGGGCGCTTGCGATAGCCCGTAAAAGTGATTACGAACGAGCTAAAATACCCATGTTACCTGTTACTCACGGAATAGATTTTTGCAAAACATGTGTGGTTGCCTATTCTGTTTTACTAGCCGTTGTATGTGTATTACCTTACTTAATTGGTATGTCGGGATTAATATATTTAATTGGAGCTTGTGCATTAAATGCAGTATTCATATACAAAGCCGTTAAGTTAAAAATTGCCGGAAACGATGAAACTGCTATGGACTTATTTCGTTTTTCAATCATTCATTTAATGGTACTCTTTGTCGTATTATTTATAGATAAATGGCTCCCTTTATGATGCGATTAAAGCTCTGTTTTAGTATTGTTTTAATGCTGTTTTTATCAGCCTGTTCAGATAAAAATAGCCCCCCTGATGTAGATGCGTTAGTTTACGAAACCGCAAAACCACTGTCGAACTTTAAGCTCAATAATCAAAATGGAGAATTAGTCACTAAAGCGCAGTTTTTAGGGCAATGGAATTTAGTATTTTTAGGTTATACAAGTTGCCCCGATATTTGCCCATTGACCCTTGCTAAGCTAAACAATGTTTATAAAAATTTGCACAGCGACTACCCGCTACAAATTTGGTTTATGTCGGTCGACCCTAAGCGAGATACAGCACAAAAACGAAAAGCTTATATAGATTATTTTAATCCTGACTTTTTAGCTGTTTCAGGTCCCCATAAAGACCTATTTCCTTTAGTAAGGGAGCTTGGCTTAATTTACGCTATAAGCGATTCTAACGAATCAGAATATGCAGTTGATCATAGCGCATCTGTGGCACTGGTTGATCAAAACGGTGCTGTAAGAGCTATTTTTAAGCCTGAATTTAAACAAGGCAGCGTACCTTTAATCAATGCCTCACAATTAACCGAAGAGTTTATAAAAATAGCTGACTACTATAAAAACTAGTTTTTAACTTTTAATGAATTTTAAAGGAGCTTTATGCTCCTTTTTTTATATTTTTAATGCATTTATACCAATCCACAATAATACTTAATCATTTTGCGGGGCTAAACGTATCGCTATCTGCGTTAAAAAATTCTCATTTAGAACAACTAAATAACGAATTTTTTGCCTAGCTATCAACACGTTTTTCCATCCTCAAAATAGATCACTTAATTAAGCGAATTGGTATTATAATTTTTTTTTACCCTTTTATGGCAATTTCAATAACTAGGTCTAAGCTTTTGTTATGAATTGAATTGACAGGGAAAGTCCCAAAAAAATGCTAAAGCTACCCAGTGAACTTGCCATCACGCAAGTTGAGACTCTACATCAAGATTTACTCCAAGAACTCAATAGCAATGATGATATTTGCATTGACGTTAGTGATGTTAGATCTGCTGACACGGCTTCAATTCAACTTTTATGTTCCCTACAAAAACACCTGCAAACCATCCATCATAAAATAATTTGGGTTGGCAGCAGCGAAGCGTTAACACATACCGTTAATCAACTCGGTTTAAGTCAATATTTAATACTCGAAAGTAAAGGTTAGAGGTTTATATGAAAAGAATTTTAGCGGTTGATGATTCTGCATCAATGCGTCAAATGGTGAGCTTTACCCTAAAAACAGCAGGGTTTGATGTAACCGAAGCAAAAGATGGTAGCGAAGCTTTAGCAATTGCAAAGCAGCAAGATTTTGATGCGGTAATATCCGATGTAAACATGCCTATTATGGACGGTATTACATTAATAAGAGAGCTGCGCACCTTACCTAATTATAAATTTACGCCATTGCTTATGCTCACTACAGAGTCTGGACTTGATAAAAAAGTAGAGGGAAAAGCCGCAGGTGCTACAGGTTGGATTGTAAAACCTTTTAATCCTGATCAGTTGTTAGCGGTAATTAAAAAGGTTATTCGCTAGGGAGCGCAGTGTGAGCATAGATTTAAGTCAATTTTTTGAAGTTTTCTTTGAAGAGAGTTTTGAAGGCCTAGATACCATGGAGGCCGAGCTTTTAAATTTGGTGCCAGGTGAGGAAGACTTAGAAACTATAAACACGATTTTTAGAGCCGCACACTCAATAAAAGGCGGCAGTGGCACGTTTGGTTTTACCTCCGTTGCCGACTTTACTCACGTGCTTGAAACACTGCTTGATCAAATACGCCAAGGGGAGCGTGAGCTAAGTACCGAGCATGTTAATTTACTTCTTAAAGCAGTTGATTGTTTACGAGGGTTACTTGCTGCACTTCAAAGTGAGCAAGAGCCCGATTTAAATGAAGCCAATGCATTACGTTTACAGTTTGAGCAAGTGCTTGAAATAAATAATGATGCAGAAGCATCTGTGCAATTAGCCGATGCTAAAGATACCGGCAGTAATACTTACCAAATAGATTTTAAGCCACACCAGCATCTTTTTAAAACCGGTAATGAGCCATTATTTATGATCAGCGAGCTGGCTGAGTTGGGCGAATTAGAAACACATGTATTTTATGACGAAGTACCTGATATAACAGAGCTGAGCAGCGATGAATGCTTTTTGCATTGGCGCTTTTTTTTAAATACAGCTAAAGATGAAAAAGCAATAAATGAGGTATTTGAGTGGGTAGAAGATGACGCAGATATAAGCATTGAGCTGTGCGGCGGCCTATTTACGAACGACTCCCAAAATAATGATGTTAAACAATCCGTTGTGAGCGAGGAGTGTACTTCAAAAAATGAAGAGTCGAGCACCACTCAACCCGCACCCACTCCAGCAAAGCCTAAGGCTCAAGATAATGATAAAAAGCCTGTAACTACGCCTGAGTCAACCTCAATAAGAGTAGGAATCGATAAGGTTGATTCGCTAATAAATATGGTTGGTGAGCTGGTTATTACCCAAGCTATGCTTAATCAGCTAAGCGAGCAAGAAATAACACCCGCCATAATTACCTCACTTCAAGAAGGGCTCGCACAGCTTGCGCATAACACCCGCGACTTACAAGAAAACGTTATGCGAATTCGTATGTTGCCGATTAACTTTGTTTTTAGTCGTTTTCCTCGCTTGGTTCGCGATATTGCACAAAAGCTCAATAAGCAGGTCGAGCTTAAGCTTATAGGTGAGCAAACGGAACTTGATAAAACGGTCATGGAAAAAATATCAGATCCTATGGTTCACTTGGTTAGAAATTCACTCGATCACGGCCTGGAAACTGTTGAGCAAAGAGTTGCAGCGGGGAAAGATCCTGTGGGCACTGTTACTTTAAATGCGTTTCATCAAGGCGGTAACATCGTTATTGAAATTATGGATGATGGTCAAGGACTCAATACTAAAAAAATTAGGGAAAAAGCGATTGCTAATGAGCTAATTACAGCCGATAGCATTTTAAGTGATGATGAAGTAAACGAACTAATTTTTATGCCAGGTTTTTCAACGATGGACGAGGTAAGTGACTTATCTGGTCGTGGTGTAGGGATGGATGTTGTTAAACGAAATATTCAGTCTTTAAATGGCTCTGTTGAGGTTACCTCAGCCCCAGGCGTTGGCTCTACATTTACGATACGTTTACCCCTTACACTCGCTATTTTAGATGGGCAGCTCGTTAAAGTAGCTAAGCATACTTACATTATTCCACTCATTTCTATTGTTGAATCACTGCAAATTGATATTACAAAAGTAAGCCGAGTAGGTAAAAACCTTGATGTACTAAGGCTGCGCGACGAATACATTCCAATTTTAAGATTATACGATATTTTTAATCATCAAAATGCCATTGAATCTTTAGATAAAACTCTCCTTGTTGTTGTTGAAACAGATAATCAAAAAGTGGGCTTACTTGTAGACGATTTACTCTCTCAGCAGCAAGTTGTTATTAAAAGCTTAGAGGCAAATTACCACAAGGTTGATGGTGTATCTGGCGCAACTATTTTAGGTGACGGGCGCGTGTCACTAATTGTAGATATAAGCGGTTTAATAAAGCTATCAGGCCTGAAAAAGCCAGGAAGCCAAGAGCTTATTATTGATCAGCATATAGCTGTGGAGGCTTAATGAACGCTGAAAAAAGCGAGCTAAATAATGCACTAAGCCTGCAGCAAGAGCAGGGAATCAAACAATTTTTAACCTTTATCATGGCCGATGAAGAATATGGCGTTGATATTTTAACTGTTCAAGAAATTCGTAGTTGGGAAGAAATAACCGAACTACCAAACTCTCCTGATTTTGTAAAAGGCGTAATTAATTTACGTGGCACAATAGTACCCATAATAGATTTACGGTTACGTTTTGGCCTTTCAAGTGCGGAATATGGCTCATTAACGGTTGTTATTGTTGTAAAAATTGAGTTTGAACAAGGCAGTAAAATTATGGGAATTGCGGTTGATGCGGTATCTGATGTTTACAGCATTGCAGAGCAAGACGCAAAAGCAGTACCTAGTTTATCTGAGTCGAATAGCTGCGAGTACGTAGCTGGTTTGGTTAATGTGGGCGAGAAAATGATCGCATTAATCGATTTGCAAAAAACAATGAATATTTAGTTAGTTAAAACTAAATATAGTAATAAAAAATAACTTAAAGGTGGTGATGGGCATGGGATGGTTTAGTAATCCAAAGCAGTCAAAATCCAGTAATGATTTAATTGTCGATGCGTTAAATAAATCATTAGCGGTGATTGAATTTGAACCTAACGGACAAATAATTACTGCAAATTCTAATTTTTTAAGTGCAATGGGCTACAGGCTTGAAGAGGTCCAAGGCCAGCACCATTCTTTATTTGTAGACCCAGATGAGGCGCAAAGTAACGACTATAAAAACTTTTGGCAGCGTCTACGCAATGGTGAATTTATTTCTGATGAATTTAAACGCAACGCTAAAGGTAATAAAGAGGTTTGGATTCAAGCAACCTATAACCCCATTGTTGATGAGAGCGGCCAAGTACTTAAAGTTGTAAAGTTTGCCACAGATATCACCAAGCAGAAGTTAGAAACGGCAGAAGCTGCTGGGCAAATTAATGCTATTAGTAAGTCTCAGGCAGTTATAGAGTTTAATTTAGATGGCACTATTATTGATGCCAATGAAAACTTTTTAAATACCTTAGGCTATCAACTTAATGAAATAAAAGGTAAACATCATCGTTTATTTGTAGAACCTGAATACGCTAATAGTAATGAATATAAAGCATTTTGGGATAAGTTAGCGCAAGGCGAGTTTGATTCTGGCGAGTATTTAAGAATAGGTAAACAAGGACAAGAAGTTTGGATTCAAGCATCGTACAACCCTATTTACGATATGAACGGCAAACCATTCAAAGTTATAAAATACGCATCAGATATTACTGAGCAAAAAGAGCTAGAAAAAGCTTCTCGAAAAGCGGCCGATTTAGCCAGTGCATTAAAAGTATGCCAAGCAAATGTAATGATTGCAGATAAAGATCTTAATATAGTATTTGTAAATGACCGCGTTCATTCAATGCTTAAAGCCAGAGAGAAAGACTTGCAAACTGTATTACCTAATTTTGCTGTAGATAGCTTAATTGGTACATGTGTTGATGATTTTCATAAACACCCATCACATCAGCGTGACTTATTAAAAAATTTAGAACAACCGCATAAAGCAGAGCTAAGATTAGCCGGGCTTATATTTACCCTTATTGCCTCTCCTTGGGTAAGCCATGAGGGAGAGCGCTTAGGAACTATTGTTGAGTGGGAAGATATAACCGAAAGTGTTGCAAAAGCAGAGCAAGAACGCAGCGAAGCCCAAGAAAATCTACGTGTACGCCAAGCGCTTGATACCGTTGCAACTAATACCATGATTGCTGATGCATCAAACGTTATTGTTTATATGAATCAAGCTGTTAAAAATATGATGAGTGCAGCAGAAAATGATTTACGCAAAGATCTGCCTAACTTCGACAGTACAAACTTACTTAAACAAAATATTGATATTTTTCATAAAAACCCTGCGCATCAGCAAAACCTACTTGCTAAGTTAACAACTACTTACAAAGCAGAAATACTTGTTGGTGGACGTACATTTGGCTTGGTAGCAAACCCTATTTTGACCCCCGAAAACGAACGCATAGGCACAGTGGTCGAGTGGGAAGATAGAACCGATGAAGTCGCTATTGAAAAAGAGATTGCAGAACTAATTTTAGCCGCGGGTAATGGCGAATTAGATGCGCGTGTTATTGAAGCTGATAAAAGCGGGTTTTTCTTACGTTTAGCGAAAGGGTTAAATAGCCTAGTTAAAATTGTTGATGATGCCGTTGGCGATACCGCAAATATGCTAGATGCTTTGGCAAGTGGTGATTTATCAAAACGCATAGAAAGTGACTACAAAGGCTCATTTGATAAGCTAAAACGCGATGCAAATACAACCGCAGATAAACTAACAGAAGTAATCAATCGCATAAATTCTTCAGCAACACTTGTAGCAAGTGGCGCAGAGGAAATATCACAAGGGAATGCTGATTTAAGTCAACGTACTGAAGAGCAAGCTTCGTCACTTGAAGAAACAGCATCGAGTATGGAAGAAATGACCAGCACAGTTCGCCAAAATGCCGATAACGCAAAAGTAGCGAACGATTTAGCAGAAGAGACTTGTGAAAAAGCAATACAAGGCGGCGAGGTTGTAAACCGCGCAGTGACTAGTATGTCAGCAATAAATGAGTCGAGTAAAAAAATCGCAGACATTATTGGTGTGATTGACGAAATTGCATTTCAAACTAATTTGTTAGCACTTAACGCTGCCGTTGAGGCTGCAAGAGCGGGCGAGCAAGGCCGTGGTTTTGCCGTAGTGGCAGGTGAAGTTCGTAACTTAGCACAGCGCTCAGCAGGGGCCGCTAAAGAAATTAAAGAGTTAATAAGAGACAGTGTTGGGAAAGTCGCCGATGGGTCTCAGTTAGTTAATGAGTCAGGTGCAACACTTAAAGAAATTGTTGTTTCAGTACAGCGTGTTACGCAAATGATTTCTGATATTACCGAAGCATCAGAGGAGCAAAGCGCAGGTATTGAGCAAGTGAACAAAGCTATTTCTCAAATGGATGAAATGACTCAGCAAAACGCTGCACTTGTAGAAGAGGCATCTGCAGCTGGTGAGTCTATGGCTGAGCAAGCAAACGAAATGCGCAGACTCCTTCACTTCTTTTCGTTAGGGCAGCAAGACATACCATTGGTGTCATCAACCATGAGTACACCTGCTTTAACACAGCAACCGCAAAGTAGCTTTAGCCGAAGTAAACCTCGAGGCGAAAACTTTGTAGATTCGGCTGAAGAGTGGGAGGAGTTCTAGTAAATAACCTGAGCTTTGATTAAGGGATTTATTATTCAAAGCGCTTGTTAAATATACTTAGCTTAGCGTAATTAATTGCGCTAAGCGCCGCTTGTTCTGTATTTGAGAGTAGCCAATGAAAGAGTTTTTATTTACTGAGCGCGACTTTAAAGAAATTGCCGCTTTAGTGTATAACGCATGCGGTATTGTGCTTGGCGAGCATAAGCGTGAAATGGTGTACTCACGTATTGCACGGCGCATACGAGAAAGAAAACTAACAGATTTTAGTACTTACTTAGCTTATTTAAATAGCCATAAAGATCAGGAGTTTGATGCATTTATTAATGCGTTAACAACTAACTTAACTTCATTTTTTCGTGAATCCCATCACTTTGATTATCTAAAAAAACAATTAGTCCCCGCTTTATTAGTACAAAATAAAAACAGTCGACGAGTACGAATTTGGTCGGCTGGATGCTCAACAGGAGAAGAGCCATATAGCCTAGCAATGGCGTTACATGAGTTATTTCCTAGCAACTGGGACGTTAAGATTTTAGCGACAGACCTAGACTCTAATGTACTTAAAAAAGCACATACAGGTGTGTATAGCGCAGCTAATGTAAATGGGTTAGATGATGCGTTGTTAAAGCGTTGGTTTTTAAAAAGTAAAGATGGCGAAAGCTATAAGGTTAAACCAAAGCTACAGCAGTTAATTTCTTTTAAACGCTTAAATTTATTACAAGATTGGCCAATGAAAGGGCCCTTTGATCTAATTTTATGCCGTAACGTTGTTATTTACTTTGATAAAGACACTAAAGATTTATTATTTAAACGTTATGCAAAAATACTCGCTCCACATGGGCATTTATTTTTAGGTCACTCAGAAACCATGGGCAAAGAGCATACTGAGTTTAAAAATTTAGGCAAAACTATGTACCAAAAGGCCGCCGATGCACGCACAGTTTAAAGGGGTTCTTCCTGGGTTTGAGCATATAAAGCGTTACTGGGACTCTGGGCGAGAAAGCGTGGTCGCTAAAATTTTACCGGGTGAGTTTTATGTATCAAAAAATAATGAACTGATATCAACCGTTTTAGGCTCTTGTATTGCGGCATGTGTATACGATGAAAAATTAGGAATTGGTGGCGTTAATCACTTTATGTTGCCGGTAAAAAAAGGTGAGCATGTAGAAGGTGCGCATAGCTTAAGCGGGCGATACGGCAATTGGGCTATGGAGTATTTAATTAACGAAGTACTCAAAAATGGCGGCTCACGCAAAAATTTAAAAATTAAACTCTTTGGTGGCGGGCGAATAATAAGTGCGATGACAGATATTGGGTTGGGTAATATAAGTTTTGCGAATGCCTACATAAAAGAAGAAGCGCTTAATTTAGTTGCTCATGATATGGGTGGACCTTGGCCTAGAAAAATTTTTTTTCATCCGCATACCGGTAAAGTGCACGTAAAAAAGCTTAAAAATCTTCATAACAATACAATTGAAAAACGCGAAGTTAAATACTTACAAAATCTTCAACAGCAAGATAAAAAAACAGATATTGAACTGTTTTAGGGGTGCATATGATAAAAGTATTAATAATTGATGACTCTCCATTAATTAGGCAGTTACTTACTGAGATTTTAGGCCAAGCTGACGACATCAAAGTTGTAGGTTGTGCTGAGGATCCGTACGAAGCGCGGGAAATGATAAAAAAGCTTAACCCTGATGTGCTGACTCTTGATGTTGAAATGCCAAAAATGGATGGTATTAGTTTTTTAAAAAATTTAATGCGGCTCAGGCCAATGCCCGTAGTGATGATTTCTACTTTAACAAAAAAAGGTTCACCTATTACATTAGAGGCATTAGAGCTCGGTGCAGTAGATTTTATAGCTAAACCCACCGTTAATGTTAAAGAACACATGAGCCATTACAGTGCTTTAGTACAACAAAAAGTAAGAGTCGCTGCAGGTGCAAGGGTAAGAGGTTTTAAAAAGCCTATATCTAATGAGCCTATTGCAGCTAACACGCAGTTTTTGTTGAACAAGGTCATTGCAATAGGTGCATCTACCGGTGGTACAGAGGCTATTAAAGAGGTGTTAATTAAAATGCCAAAAAACTGCCCACCCATTGTTATTACGCAGCATATTCCTCCAGGCTTTAGTGCTTCGTTTGCGCAAAGAATGGATCGTACATGCACCATAAATGTGAAAGAAGCAGAACAAGGCGATAAGCTAACAGCAGGCAACGCCTATATTGCTCCTGGTGGATTACACTTGAGCATTGTTAAGCGAGGGGTGGGTTTATATTGTCAACTTGATGATAACGAGCCCGTAAATAGGCATAAACCTGCGGTAGATGTTTTATTTAATTCATTAATACAAACAGGTGCTAAAAACGTAGTTGCAGCAATACTCACTGGCATGGGAAGTGATGGTGCGCAAGGTTTGCTTGGTTTAAAGCAAAGCGGGGCATATACAATGGCGCAAGATGAGTATTCATCCGTTGTGTGGGGAATGCCTAAGGCAGCAATTGATATTGGGGCTGAAAACGAAGTCGTAGCGCTAGATAAAGTTACCCAGCGCCTTTTAAGCCAAGCTATTAAGGTTTAGCGTTTTCGATAACCCATGGTTGTGAAAACCAAAAGTAACTTCCTGGGTTTGAAATAGAAGGTGCAGTACAATTAAAGCGTGAACGGCCTTTATTAAGTATTTTTGGTGAGGTTATTTCTACTGTGCTTTCACTGATCCAGTTTAAATCTGCTTGGCCTACGCTTGATACGTAACAAGCAAATTGGCTTTTATGAAAATCACCCATATTAAACGTCACCGTAAGCATAGGTGGGTTTTGCTCTGTCACGCTGTCTTTGTAAGTTAGTTTAGTAATATTAAAAGCTCGTGAATTAAGCTTAGTAATAAGTGTTTCTAATTTACTATAAAAACCAGATGCCGGAAAACGCGGTAAACGGCTAAAGTTAGAATCTTTATTTACCGCCCCTGAGTGCTGGCCAATACCAATAAAGCCAAGCTCTGTTACCAGTGCTTGTAGCTCGTTATTAAACTCACCATACGGATAGGCTAAGTATTTGTAATCTTGTCCGGTTTCTTCTTTTATACGTTTTTGCGAATCTAAAATGTCTTTTTTAATACGAGCGCGCCACTGAGCATTTGTTTCGTTTTCAAGCGTGCGATGTAAGTAGTCGTGTTGCCCACTGTGATTAGCAATCAGCGCGCCTTTTTTAGCGAGTTCTTTTAGTTTATCCCACCCCATAACGTAGCTCTTGCCTTCGTCTATTAATTTTGGGTTTACAAAAATAGTGTATGGGTAGCCAAACTTTTCTAAAATAGGCGCTGCTTGTTCGTAGTTATTGTTATAGCCGTCATCAAAAGTAATGGCAACGGTTTTATCGGGCAGGGTTTCACCTTGCTTTAGAGCGCTAATCAACTCATTAAGCGCAATAACCTTAAAGTCATGCTCTTTTAAATAACTCAAATGCTTAGTAAATGTATTTGCACTAACGCTTGTTACAGCGGGTAGAGTTTCGCTAACATGATGATACTGTAAAATTACGGCTGCTTGAGCACGTACAGATACACTAATGAGGATAAATAATACTAAATGAAACAATTTCTTATACATAATAAGGCACACCATAAAAGCTTGCTGTTGTTAGCGGGTCCGATGATACTATCAAATATCACAGTGCCATTGTTAGGAATTGTTGATACCGCCGTAATAGGCCACTTAGGTAGTGCTCATTATTTAGCTGGTATTGCCTTAGGCTCCGCCGTTATTTCTATTTTATTTTGGCTCGCTGGTTTTTTAAGAATGAGTACCACGGGACTGGTTGCTCAAGCATATGGAAAAAACGATTTAACTCAGCTAGCTGCTTTACTTAAACGAAGCTTATTGCTTGCAAGTGCAGTTGCCGTGCTATTAATTGTGTTATCCCCCTTAATAAAACACGCTATAGCTTACCTTTCAGCTGCGCATAACGATGTACTTATTCAAGCCTATCAGTACTTTAGCATTCGAATTTTTAGCGCTCCAGCAGCATTATGTAATTTAGTGTTACTCGGTTGGATGCTTGGTGTGCATTATGGCAGGGGACCATTTTATCTTTTACTAGTGACTAATATAACTAATATCGTGCTCGATATTTACTTTGTTGTGTATTTAGATTGGGCGGTTGCAGGGGCTGCGTGGGCATCACTTATTGCTGATTATACCGCTTTAGTATTTGCTTTAATTTTGGTTGTAAAACTAGCTAAAAAACAAGGGATTAAATTAAACACTCCTCATTGGCTTAGCGTGAGTAAAATGACTGAGTTACTTAGCTTAAACCGCGATATATTTATTCGCTCTTTAATACTGCAATTATGTTTTAGCTTTATGACATTTTATGCGGCGCGTATTGGCGAAACCACACTCGCCGCTAATGCTGTATTACTTAACTTTTTAATGTTGGTGAGCTTTGCCCTAGACGGAATTGCGTATGCCGCAGAGGCAAAAGTGGGGCAGGCGAAGGGTCAACAAAGCGTTAAAAAAATAAGGATGTGGGTTAAAATTAGTGTGTTTTGGGGGATGCTTTTTGGCATTTTATACAGTGCCTTTTTTGCATTATTTGGCAGCACTATAATCAAGCTTTTAACTAATGTCCCAGAAGTAATACAAGAGGCTATTCACTATTTACCTTGGGTAATTGTATTGCCTATTTTAGCGATGAGCTGCTTTTTGTTTGACGGCGTATTTGTTGGTTTAACACGCGCTAAAAATATGCGTAACAGTATGATACTCTCAGCTGGTGCAGGCTTTTTTGGTGTGTTTTGGGTATTTATTGATTGGCAAAACAATGGACTGTGGCTTGCAATGAGCTGCTTTATGTTAATGCGTGGAGTTACATTAATTATTAAGTATCAGCGCTTAAAAGCAAATAATCAACTGTTGGATTAAGCTTACTTCCATAGGTCAGGGTCGTGATTTTTAGGGCCCATATCTTTTAAAACCTGAGAAAAGCGATTGGCAAAAATACCGCCATATCCCCAAGCTGCAAAAAAAAGTGCAGGGATTAAAATAACAATGCCGATAATTTGTAAACTGAAGTGGGTATAGTACCCAATAGATATGAAAATCACGGCTAGCACAAACAGTGCTAAGCCGCGAAAAAAGCGCTTTAAGCTCAACTTAGGATTGCTTCCTAAGCGATAAATAAGCTGCTTTAGCATCAATAATGCTTAATAGTAAGAGTGATCGCCTGCTTGGTGCTCTGTAATATCGGCAACACCAGTGATTTCTTCAAACTTAGCTATCATCTCTTTTTCGATGCCTTCTTTTAGCGTTACATCGATCATAGAACACCCATTACAACCACCTCCAAACTGAAGTACAGCAATACCTGCAGCTGTAATTTCAACAAGGCTTACTTGACCACCATGGTTAGCAAGTTGTGGGTTTACTTCTGTTTCAAGCATGTGTTGTACGCGCTCGTTTAATGTAGCGTCTTCGCCAATTTTACGTGCTTTAGCATTGGGTGCTTTTAGTGTTAACTGAGTGCCCATTTTGTCGGTAACAAAATCAATTTCAGCTTCTTCTAAAAATGGTGCACTTTCTGTATCTACAACGGCATCAAAACCATTAAAGTTTAAGCGAATGTCACTGTCTTCAACAGCGTCTTCTGGACAATAAGAAACACCACACTCCGCTTGTGATGTACCAGGATTTACAACAAACACACGAATGTTGGTTTGCTGTGATTGATCTGCTAAAAGTTTAGCAAAATGCGCTTGTGCTGTTTCGGAAATTGAAATCATAAAACCGTCTATACTTGACTAAATTACTCGGATACTGCATATCATACTCCGCTCATCGTGTTGCGGCTAGTGTTGAGCGTAAAAAGTTGGCATCTATTTTAAGCAATGCTAGCGTGCAAATAACAAACATTTTTAGAGTGATTTATATGCGCTGGATAGTAACTATAATGGTGGCAATGCTTAGCTTTTCAAGTATGGCAAAACCACTTTCGTATTATTTTGAACAAGATGTAAAATTTGACCCAGCAATTCCTACGCCTGAACAAGTGCTTGGTTATGAAGTTGGGCAATGGCATGTAAGGCACGACCAACTAGTGCGTTATATGGAAATACTTGCTGATAAAAGCGATAGAATAAACTTTGAAGTTATTGGGCGTACACATGAGCAGCGCCCGCTAGTTATGCTAACTATTACTGCCGCTGATAAGCTCACAAAAATAGAGCAAATTCGTCAAGATCATTTAGCGCGCCTAGATAATAAAACAAGCAACAAAACAAATTCACAAGTACCACCTAGCGTTGTATGGATGGGCTACAGTGTGCATGGTAACGAGTCATCTGGTAGTAATTCAGCTTTGCTGGTGGCTTATTATTTAGCAGCCGCACAAGGTGCTGAAATAGAAGAGTTACTAAACAGTACCGTTATTTTACTCGACCCTTCGCTTAACCCCGATGGCTTAGCGCGTTTTGCTAATTGGGCAAACAGCAACCGAGGTATGAACTTATCGAGCGATCCTAAAACCCGTGAACATGTTGAAGGTTGGCCTAGTAGCCGCACTAATCATTACTGGTTTGATTTAAACCGCGATTGGCTATTACTACAGCACCCAGAATCACGTGCGCGTATTGCAAAGTTTCATACTTGGAAGCCTAATATTTTAACCGATTTTCATGAAATGGGGCCTAACAGTAGCTACTTTTTTCAGCCGGGTATTCCTAGTCGTAAGCACCCAATAACACCGGATGAAAATGTTAGTTTAACTAAAGCCATCGCTAACTATCATGCAAAAACACTTGATGAAAATAACGCACTTTATTTTACAGAAGAAAGCTTTGACGATTTTTATTACGGAAAAGGTTCAACCTACCCCGATGTAAACGGCGGTGTAGGTATTTTATTTGAACAAGCCAGCTCGCGCGGGCATGTACAGGAAACCATAAACGGTACGCTTACTTTTCCTTTTACTATTAAAAATCAGCTTTTAACGAGTCTATCGACCTTTAAAGCGGCTGTAGATAACCGCGTGGCATTACTTGAGTACCAAGCTCAATTTTATAATCAAGCAATTGATTTAGCAAAAGAAGAGAGCTTTGAAGGCTACGTAGTTGAAGGTGAAAAAGACAACACCCGCATTAAGCACTTTTTAGGGCTGTTAAAGCAGCACCAAATAGATGCGTTTGCACTAACAAAACCACTTAAAGCCAAAGGTAAAAATTTTACTACTAATAGCTATTTTATACCTTTAGCTCAACCACAATATCGTTTAATAAAAGCTATTTTTAGCGAACAAAAAAACTTTGCCGACAATACATTTTACGATGTGTCTGGGTGGACGCTTGCTCATGCATTTAATTTACCGTTTGCTGAAGTAAAAAGTAGCTGGGGCTTAAAAATTGCTAATACAGCATGGAAAAAAGCAGTTAAACCTTCTTTTGCTGCGCTTAAACAAGGCTATGCGTTTGGTTTTTCGTGGGATGACTACCTAGCGCCAAAAATGCTAAATAGTCTTTTAAAGCAAGGCATAAAAGCGCGTGTTGCATTAAGCCCATTAACAGCTAAAACACCTTCAGGCGAAGTGAAATTTGATTCGGGCAGTATTATTGTACCAGCAGGGCTGCAAACAAATAAAGACTGGGTTAGCCTGTTAAACAATGCACAAAATGAGTTTGGCATCGCTATTAAACCTATTACTTCAGGCCTTACAAGCGAAGGCGCAGATTTAGGCTCTCGTACAATGGCAGTAGTGAACGAGCCAAAAGTGTTGTTAATAGGCGGAAAAGGCATAAGCCAATACGAAGCGGGAGAAGTATGGTATTACCTAGACCGTTTTGTGGGTGTGGCGCCAACTATAGTAGAAATGCAGCGTTTAAGTACTGTTGAGCTCAGTAATTACAGCCATATAGTATTGGCACATGGTAACTACAGCAGTCTCTCAGATGCCGAAAAAGTAGCTATAAAAACATGGGTAAGAAAAGGCGGTGTTATTTGGGGCCATAAAGGCGGCGCAAAATTTTTAGCTGATCAGCAATTATTAAAAGCCAGCTACTTATCGCGTCAAGATGTAGCAAGTGCGTTTAATACGCAAGGGTTAAACTACGCAGATAAAGATCACCTCGCTGGGCGTCAACGTATTGCGGGAGCTATTTTTAATACAAATGTTGATTTAACACACCCACTTACTTTTTCGCTCAAGCGCGAAACACTGCCTGTATTTAAAAATAGCACTTGGTTGCTCGAAGCTTCACAGGCGCCATTTGTAAATATACTCACCTATACCAAAAAGCCTTTACTAGCTGGTTTTACCGATGCTGTAAATGTAGAGCAAGTTGCAGGTGGTGCAGGGCTAATAGCACATTCATACGGGCGCGGTACTGTTATTGGCATGACCGATGACCCTGTATTTAGAGGGTACTGGTATGGTACAAGCCGCTTACTTAGTAACGCTTTGTTTTTTGGTCATACCTTTAGAGTAAATGGCGGTTAATACTATTTATATTTAAAACAGGCTGTTAAGGCCTGTTTTAAGCCACAGAGTTTTATACATTTTTGATTAGTTTTAAATATGACATTTCTATGAATTTACAATGCAGACGCATTTTAGTTCGTCATTTTAATTTACTATCTACCCTCTTTTAAAAGCATTATCGCTATAGGTTTAATTATGGTTTCCAGAAGACAGTTTCTTTTAAGTGCAGGTACGCTTGCATTTATCGGCCTTTCTAAAAGCGCATTTGGTAAAGTTACTTTAGCTAACTTAGCAGATAGCATATATGCATATGGTGGTTTAATTCCTGATACTAAAAAACTACTCGATTTACCTGCTGGTTTTAGCTACAAGGTTATTTCTCAATTGGGCGATACTATGGATGATGGCTTAAATGTACCGGATAAAGCCGACGGCATGGGCTGTATAGCACTTGACGAAGACACTGTCGCGTTAGTTCGTAACCACGAACTTTCACCTAAAAATATTAAGCACGCAGCCACTAGTATTCAATCGCATAAAACACCACTAGCGTATGATGAATTTGAAGATGGCGTGGCGCTACCTGGCGGCACAAGCCATATAATTTACAATATTAAAGAGCATAAAAAAGAGCAAGAATACTTATCCTTATGTGGAACAATACGCAATTGTTCTGGTGGTATTACTCCATGGGGTAGTTGGCTTACTTGTGAAGAAACAGTCGCTAGTCAGGCTGATGGGTTAGGCAAATCTCATGGTTATATATTTGAAGTACCTGCTACGGCAAAAGGTTTGGTAAAACCAGAACCACTTGTTGCAATGGGCCGATTTAATCATGAAGCAGCTGCAATAGATCCACGTACAGGCATTGTTTATCTTACTGAGGATAGGGGTGATAGTTTATTTTATCGTTTTATTCCTAATGAATATGGCAAACTTAATAAAGGTGGCCAGTTGCAGGCTATGGTCATTAAAAAGCACGCTCAATTTGACACCCGTAATTGGAGTGAAACTGCAATGCTTAAACACACACAAATGGAAGTTGAGTGGATTGACTTAGATGATCCACAGAGCCCAAAAGATGATTTAAGAATAAGGGGTCACAAACAAGGAACTGCACTGTTTGCCCGTGGAGAAGGTATACACTGGGGCAGTAACGAGCTTTATTTTTGTTGCACTAACGGCGGTAAAAAGCAGCTTGGCCAAGTAATGAAATATCAGCCATCTGAATTTGAAGGTGCTGATAATGAAAGCTCTTCGCCAGGTAAAATAGAACTATTTGTAGAAAGCGAAGACGAGTCGTTATTTAACTTTGGTGATAATTTAACTGTTGCACCTAATGGTCACCTTATTGTTTGTGAAGACCAATATACAGATATAGTAGATAACCATTTACGTGGTGTTACACCTACCGGAGAAGTTTATACGTTTGCGCGCTTAGCTGAGCAAACAGAACTTGCCGGCGCTTGTTTTTCACCTGACGGGACTACGTTATTTGTAAATGTATACTCGCCAGCTAAAACGCTCGCCATTACTGGCCCTTGGACTCGCTTTAAAGCATAGCCATGTAACCTGTTAAGTGTCTAAGGTTTATAATACTTAACAGGTTTATTATGCGTATAAATAATAAATTATTCTATCGACACACCTTGTAGTAACGTTATAGTATATCCATTATGCAAGCATCTGTTTTACATTCACTTAGAAACCACAAAGCATTATTAAACTACAGTGCGGTGTTTTTTTTGTTGTTCAGTGTTTTTTCTGTATGGCACGATACTGCACATGCCTTAAAAACTGAGCAAGAATGTGAGCTGTGCTTAAGCTCCCTTGATTTAGAACATTCTATACCTGCCAAAGCAAGCCTGTTTGCGCTAAGTACAGATCATTTTTCTGCAATACAATTTAGTAGTCAGCACTTTTACAGTGAATTTGTGGCTATTGCAGGAAACAGAGACCCTCCAATTGTTATCTTAAATTAACCAGATCTCTAATTAAGCGGCCTTCTAACCAATTAAAGTAGTGCTGATATTTAAATTATTTTGCTAGCGAGGGCTTTTCAGTGCGCGAAATAAATTTATGATTCAGAGATCTGGTTAAGTTCATCAGTTAAAACATCCTTAGCACTCTTAATAATAACGAGTGTGTTTTATTGTGTACTTTAGAGATAACAAAATGAAAAGTAACTATTCACCTTTAGTAATCGCTTTATTAGCAGCAATGAGTAGCACGGCGTATGCCGATGAAAAAAACCTTCAAAAAGACGAAACAGACATTGAAAGAGTCCTAATTACAGCGTCGCCAATAAAGCGTACGGTGCTTGAGTCAAGCACCCCTGTAACAATTTTAAGTGGCGAAGAGTTAGATCAAAATCAAGCTGCAACGTTAGGCGATACATTAAAAAGTGTACCCGGGGTACACAGCTCTTATTACGGACCTGTGGCAAGTAGCCCTATTATTAGAGGCTTAGATGGCCCAAGAATTAAAGTGGTTCAAAATGGTTTAGGCGCATCAGATGCATCGCGTGTAGGGCCAGATCATCAGGTTTCAACCGAAACATCTACAGCCACCCAAATTGAGGTTTTAAGAGGCCCAGCTACGCTTTTATACGGCAGCGGTGCTATTGGCGGAGTAGTAAATGTGGTTGATAACCGCTTACCCGCGCAAAGGCTAGAAGGCGTAAGTGGTGAAGTATTTGCGCAGTACGATAATGTTGCAGATGCTAAAACTCTTTCAACAGATTTAAACGCAGGTTCCGGCGATTTTGCTTTTCATATTGATGGATATACCCGTAAAACCGATGATTACAAAATCCCTGTATCAGCAGATATTGATGAAGACGGTGGAAGTACTACACTTGCAAACTCAGATATTGACGCAAGTGGCTATAACCTAGGCGCAGGCTGGATAACTGACGATATGCGCGTTGCTTTTTCGTATGGGCATATGGACTCTGACTATGGCTTACCGGGTGAAGAGGGCGTATTTATAAAGCTCAACCAAGATCGCTATCAAGGCGTAGTGGATTGGAATAATTTAGATGGCTTTATACAAGCAGTGCATTGGCAAAACGCTTATACCGATTACGAGCACTCTGAAATTGAAGGGGCCGAAATTGGCACAACTTTTAAAAACGAAAGTATAGAGTCAAGGTTGTGGGCTGAGCATGCACCTGTTTATGGCTGGAAAGGAATTGTGGGCTTACATTATAACCATAGCGATTTTGAAGCGATTGGCGAAGAAGCATTTACGCCTCCAACCAAAACAGACAGCATTGCTGCATTTTTAATGGAGGAGAAAAAAGTAGGCTCGCTATTGTGGCAAGTAGGTACTCGTGTTGAGCAGTCAACACATAATGTAGACAATGACTTTTTTACAGCCCTTAGTTCGTCTAACTCAGTTTCGTTTGACGATAAAGATTATGACGCGGTTTCAGGTTCTGCTGGTGTTGTATGGAGTATTAACGATAGACACTCATTAGCTTTTAATTACGCATATTCACAGCGTGCACCTTCAGCTTCAGAAATATATGCATATGGGCCCCATATTGGCTCTGGTACTTACGAAGTTGGCGGTGGATTTGAGCTCAGTAACAACGCAGGTCAATATAGTGTTGTTCAATCTAATGAAAGTATGGATAAAGAGGTTTCAAATAATTTAGACCTTACATATAGATATACTGGCGATACATGGAACGCTAACGTTAGCATCTTTAATAACGATATTAGCGACTATGTTTTTGAAAGATTTACAGATTTAGTTATCAGTGATGGTGCTTTTATTACCTCCGCCGATTACGAAAACCAAGTAGCTGTTTCGGGTGAACCTGACGACGAAGCTGATGGCTTACCTGTCGTGCTGTTTGCACAGCAAGACGCACGCTTATATGGATATGAAGCGCAGGTAGATTGGCATTTAAACGATGATTGGCGCTTAGAAGTGTTTACCGATTATACGCGCGCTAAGTTAGACTCAGGCGGTAATGTACCAAGAATACCACCAATGAGAGTTGGCTCGTCAGTACATTATGAATATGGAAATTGGCACACCGAAGTCGAAGTTATTCGTAATGCTAAACAAGACAAAATAGCGGATAACGAAACTCCAACAAAGGGTTATACCATGCTATCGGCCTCAGCTAATTATTACCTAGATTTAGGTGATGTAGATATGACCATTTATATAAAAGGCGATAACTTAACTGATCAAGAAGGGCGTGTGCATTCATCGTACTTAAAAGACGAAGCCCCTTTACCGGGACGCTCAGTTAGTTTAGGCGTAAGAGCTCGTTTTTAATTGAAATAATTAAAGCGGCGTTAAACAGGTGGTAAATGCCCACACATGTTTAGCGCCCGCTTGTTTTAAAGCCTGTGTAGCGGCATTCAGTGTAGCGCCTGTTGTCATCACATCATCAATAATAGCAATTGTTTTACCGCTCATATCTTGTGTACAAACAAAGGCATTTTTTAAATTTTTAACTCGCTTAGCTTTTGAAAGTTCAGATTGCGCTTGCGTTTTTTTATTGCGAATAAGGCTGTTATTTAGAGGTGCAACTTTAATCAATAAAGGTTGCCACACTTGGCTTACTTGATTAAAACCACGAGTAACAAATCGACTTTTATGTAACGGTAAAATAATAAAGAAGTCTGGCAGAGTAGGGCTTTGCTCAAAAAACTGCTTGAGCTGCTTTACAATGATTTGTTGTAATGCCTTTTTATAATGAATTTGGTTATTAAATTTTAGCCGTTTAAGCCAGTGTTCAAAAGGTGTTTGATAAAACGCACAAGCAAATAAAGTATCAAACTCACAATTAGGAAACATTTCAACAATATCAGGTCGATGCAGTAAGTTTTTATGCGCTGTAAAATCAAATAGTGGTAAGTCTTCAAGGCAAAAACTACATAACCCTAAATTAGCAGTAATAGGGCTTTGGCATTGCACGCAGTATGAAGGAAATAACCAATTTAAAACCGTCTGTTTCATTGATACAACCTTCGCATTGCAATCGCCTTTTTAAACGCTATGATGAGCCTAAGTTTGGTAAAGGTTTGGTAAATATGCAAAATGAGTTAGTGCTATTGCACGGATGGGGAATGAACCAAGGCGTTTGGCAATTAATAAAGCCAGAGCTAGAGTTTTTATATTCAGCAAATGTACGTAGTCTTGATTTGCCTGGATTTGGTAATAGTTCTGTTTGCCCAACGCCCTATACCCTACATGATGCAGCAGCGCTTTTAAGTGAGCAGCTAAAGCCACATTCTATTTTAATGGGATGGTCGTTAGGTGGCTTATTTGCTCTTTATATTGCTAAGCATTGGCCAGAAAAAGTATCAAAAGTAATTTTAATTGCCTCAACCCCTTTTTTTGCTGAGGCAGATAATTGGCCGGGAATAAAAGCAAATGTATTGGCGCAGTTTAAAGAGCAGTTAGTTAACCATCGAGAAAAAACAATAGAGCGCTTTTTAGCCATTCAAGCAATGGGTAGCGAGTCGGCGCGTGATGATATAAAGCAGCTTAAGCAATTACTAAATCAGTACGGCGCACCAAAAAGTGAAGCATTGAGTGCTGGTTTAGATATTTTACAAAACGACGATTTACGTGACTTATTTGCACATTGCCCTGTGCCTATTAAAGCTATATTTGGCCGGTTAGATGCATTGGTGCCGTATAAAGCGGTTAGTAAAATGGCAGCACTAAATACTGACTTTGAATACGAAGTGATTGATAAAGCCTCGCATGCGCCATTTATTTCTCATAAAGATGAGTTTTTATCTACCGTTAAATCAATGCTTTAAAATAGAGAAAATATTAACATTGTTTAAAGCTTTATTTTGTATATGACCTGAGCGATAATTAAACAATGTTTAATTGGTGGAGGTTTTATTATGCCAATAGGATCTGTATTTAATAGTGGTGTTGAAGGGTTTAATCGTGCAAGCCAAGGTATAGAAAAGGCAAGCGCTGAGATTAACCGCGCAAGCATAGAGCAGCAAGACGATGCGCAATTAGCGCAGCAGCGTCAGCTTACTGCGGCACGCCCAGAAGAAGCGGTTACTGCACCCGTTGCACAGCCCGCTCGTGTTGACGAAGCACTTGTAAATTTAAAAGTGGAAGAGTTTAACGCCAAAGCTAATACGCAGTCTATTCAGACGGCCGATGACGTATTAGGCACGTTAATAGATATTAAAGTGTAGCAATAATGAATATTGTCACGCCTTTTCCGTCGATCAATATAAACACCGCAAATGTTTATACGGAATCTGCACGGCGTGACAATCAACTTCGGGAAGTTATTCCTGCCCCAGCGTCAAGTAGCGCAAGCAATACTGAAACTAAAGCTCAAAGCGACGCTGAAAAAGCTAAGCTTCCAGGCAATAATAGCGATGTATCGACTTATGATGCCAGCGGTAAACTAGCTGACGATAAAGCAATTGAGCAGCGTGAAGGCAATTCAGAAAATTCAGAGAGTGCTGATCAAGAGGCCGAGCAAGAAGCGTCTCAACAAGAAACTGAGCAAGAAGAGCAACAGCTTGAACAAGATCAACAACAAATAAAAGAACTGAAAGCGCGCGATACCGAAGTGCGAGTTCATGAGCAAGCACACGCCTCTGTAGGGGGGCAATATGCTGGTTCTCCTAGTTATGAATACCAGCGCGGTCCGGATGGCACAAATTACGCTGTTGGCGGTGAGGTACAAATTGATGTATCTGAAATTCCAGACGATCCGCAAGCGACAATAGATAAAATGCAAACGGTACGTGCAGCAGCACTAGCCCCAGCAGAGCCATCAAGTGCCGACAGAGCAATCGCTGCTGATGCAACACAAAAAATGGCGGCTGCCCAAGCTGAACTTTCGGCTCCTGAAGAAGAGCAAGCGGAAGAAAGTGAGCAAAGCACTAAACTCTCATCAAACGAAAGCAGCACAGCAGAATCGCAAAATGATACTAATACAGAGCAATCACGCGATCCTGAAGTAGACGCACGAGCCGGTCGTATTGCTAATTTTTACCAAATGACTAGCTCACCACAAAGTGAAAGTGGCTTTTCGGCGTATGGTTGATTAGGTTCTAGGTTAGTTAGCATTAAAACAATATAAATAATAAAAAAGCCGCATTAGCGGCTTTTTTGGTTTAGTAAGTTAACTGTCTTGTCCTGAAATGTGTT